>PHCL01000036.1 GCA_002842195.1 Betaproteobacteria bacterium HGW-Betaproteobacteria-20
GCCAAAGAACATCTGCACAAGGCTGTCGGCGGTCACCAGCGCCAGCATGGCGGAAACGCTGGGACACACCGGCAAAATAATTGTCGCCATTGCAACCGCGCTATTCGCATATTCAACACTCATAGGCTGGAGTTACTATGGCGAAAAAGCGATGGAATACTTATTTGGCTCCCGTGCGATTGCCATTTACCGCGTGGTTTTTACCGCTACGGTCATTGTCGGCGCAAATATAAGCCTGGAATTAGTCTGGGATTTTTCAGACTTGATGAACGGCATGATGGCAATTCCAAACCTGATTGGTTTATTATTATTAGCCAAAGTCATCAAAGCTGAAACTAACCGGTTTTTTAGCGAAGAGCATTAGTCAACAACATGCGACAAATGCCGTTTGACTGGTTCAGATTGCTATGGAGATTCCGTCATGGCTCCCTGAACATGTCAAACAGCTATAACCTTTTAAAGGAAGTCTGAAAATAATCATGAGTCTTCATCCAAAACGCAGTCACTGGAACAGCCGCTGGACCTTTATGCTGGCCACCGCTGGCTCTGCCATTGGCCTGGGTAATATTTGGAAATTACCCTACATGATAGGCGTGAATGGTGGCAGTGCATTTGTTATGGTGTTTGTGATTTGTATATTCCTGGTAGGAATACCATTGATGATGACCGAAATTTTATTAGGTCGACGTGCGCAAAAAAATCCGTTGGATGGCATGCAGGCACTCGCCATAGAAGCAAATAAATCCAGCATCTGGAAATATCTGGGCGGCATGGGCATGCTAACAGGTTTGCTGATATTAGGTTTTTACAGCGTCATTGGCGGCTGGGTTTTAAACTATATATTCGAAGCTGGCAACGGCAGCTTCACCGGAATTTCTGCAGCGCAGTCTACTGCTAATTTTGATGCTTTATTGTCCTCGCCATTAAAATTATTGTTCTGGCATACGGTCTTTATGTTCATGACCATGAGCGTTGTTGCGCACGGCGTGAATTCCGGACTGGAAAAAGCCAATAACATTTTAATCCCATCGTTATTCGCCATTTTACTGGTGTTGCTCGGCTACAGCATGTCAGTTGGCAACATGTCTGCTGCGTATCAGTTTATGTTTAAGCCAGACTTTTCTAAAATTACGCCCGTTGTGGTTTTATCCGCATTAGGTCATGCGTTTTTCTCGCTAAGCTTAGGCATGGGCGCGGTGATGGTATATGGCTCGTATCTACAGCGTCATGTGTCCATTGCCCGTACCACTATTTACATTGCGCTGGCAGACACTCTATTGGGTTTGCTTGTGGGTTTGGCAATTTACTCTTTAGTTTTTGCCAATCATTTAGCACCAAACGCCGGACCAGGCTTGATATTTCAAACACTGCCAATTGCCTTTGGACACATGCCGGGCGGCAGTATCATCGGTATATTGTTTTTTATGCTGATTGCATTTGCAGCTTGGACATCTTCCATTTCGCTAGTCGAACCAGCCATTGCCTGGATAGTAGAGAACACTAAAGTTAAACGCCACATTGCAGCATGGACTTTAGGATTTGCAGTTTGGTTACTTGGAGTTACTGTTGCACTGTCTTTCAACGAATGGAGGGGCGTAAAAATTATCTTTGGCCTAAATATTTTTGAAACGCTGGATAAGCTTACATCGACTATTCTGTTGCCATTAGGCGGCTTGTTGATGGCAATTTTTGCAGGTTATTTTATGCAAAAACAGCACGTACAAGAAGAGCTTGATCTACAGGACAAAGCTTTTAAATTGTGGCGCTTTACCAACAATGTCATTGCTCCGATTGCAATTACCGCTGTTTTTCTTTATCTGTTTGGCATCATTAAGTAATAAACACCAAAATTCAGGCACTAAAAAGCCAGCTTTTTGAGCTGGCTTTTTAGAATATCACTATATTGCATTTTGCAATATTAAAGTGTCAATATCCATTTAACGATAGTTTTAATATCATCGTCTTTAACCTGCGGGCTGTTTGCCGGCATAGGCATCGGGCCCCAAACACCACTACCACCCGCTTTAACTTTAGCCACTAGCTTAGCTTCAGCAGAAGCATCTCCTTTGTATTTTGCCGCAACATCTTTATATGCCGGGCCTAATACTTTTTTATCTATACTGTGGCAAGCCATACAGCCACTTTTTTGTGCTAATGCCTGGTTAGCAGATGCCTGTCCTGCTGCTAACATAGAACCAGCCAACGCCATTGTTAATAATAAAGCTTTCATGTCATCTCCTTAAACTTACACCCAAAAATTTATTTCTAATGCCTGCCACTGATAATGATACCTATAATTACAATTTGTAACAAGATAAGTTACGTCAGCCAAGTTAAATCACTGCAACACGATATATTTAAACCTCACTCAATAAACCTGCTAGATTATCAATACCCTGTGAACACGTAACGCCTTTGCATATCCACGCGTTGACATCACTTGAATAATTTCTTTGCAAAGTTTTAGGTAGCGCCTCAATTGTTTCATCCAAATAGAAAAATAAATGGTGAGGATAATAATGCTGGGTGATTTCATGCCGCCAATGCTGTAGTTTTTCTTTTTCTCCACGCAAAATCACTAACGTCGGTGGCGTTAAATATTCAATTAAAGCATGGCCTAAACTTGCACAACCGGCAGGGTTACGCTTAATGGTATTGTCAAACGCCTGCAAAGTACGTTCGGCGCTTTGCAGATAACGCGGCTCGCCTAAAATATGTCCAAACCTTTGCAACGCAATCGCAGCAATACCATTACCATTTGGCGTGGCGTTATCATAGCCTTGCTTAGGCCGATGAATCAACTGCTCATGATGATGTGCTGTAAAGTAAAAACCGCCATCTTCAGCCTCAAAATTCTCTAGTAACGCTTCAGCGATTTCTTCCGCAAATTGCATATCAATGCTTCTGTAATCCGCTTGCATCAACTCGATGAGTGCATCTAACAAAAATGCATAATCATCTAAATAAGCGTTGAGATGTACTTTATCGTCTTTAGCGGTGGCCAATAATTGAAATACGCCTGCGGGACTTTGAACCCATAAATTCTGGCGGATAAAGTCAACAGCATTTTGCGCAAGCTTCAGCCAGTCTGTGCGGCCAAATACATAACTCGCACGCGCTAAGCCTTTAATTGCCAATGCATTCCAGCTTGTGAGTATTTTGTCATCTAACCCTGGTCGTGGGCGCCGCTCACGGGCGTTAAATAATTTGGTTTTTGCCGCTTGTAATAAGGGCTTATCATGCGCATCTAGCGCTATAGCCATGTAGGCGTGCCAAGCCCGGGCTGCAATATTATGGGTTTCGAAATTCGCGGCTTTATCAAAACCAAAGCAACGGCTAGCGACAACAAACTCTTCAGGCGTGAGTAAGGCTTTCACCTCAGCCGGCTGCCAAACATAAAAAGCACCCTCTTCAGAATGACCATTTGCATCCAATGAATCCGCATCAAGCGAAGAGTAAATTGCACCTTTTGGGGATAACATTTCACGTTGTAACCAGCTGATGGTTTCTTCTGTAATCTGCGCGTAAATCGCCTTTTCAGCAGGATTTTTACTTAACTGCCAGCCATCTGCATATAAAAACAAGAGTTGACCGTTGTCGTACAGCATTTTTTCAAAATGCGGAATATTCCAGCGCTCATCAACCGAATAGCGGCAAAAACCACCGCCGATTTGGTCGTAAATGCCGCCAGCTGCCATGGCAGACAACATTTGTAAGGCCATTGCACCAGCTTCTTTATTACCAGCTTTAGCTTGCTGCAGTAGCAAGCTAATATCAGCTGGGTTTGGAAATTTAGGGGCGCTACCAAATCCGCCATTTTCAAAATCGAAACTTTCGCGTAACTGTTCAAAGCCGAGTTTAATTGTACTTTCATCAGCGGTCACCAGGGTATTTGCTACGGGTATCGTGCGCGCCAGGGCGTCTGCCAGTTGCTGCGTCTGGGTGGCAACATCATCTTTACGTTCGTGATAATACGCGGCAACACGCGGAATCAAATCGGCAAAACCTGGCAACTGATAACGCGCCGATTTTGGAAAATACGTCCCGGTAAAATACGGCGCCTGATTCGGCGTTAAAAACACCGTGAGCGGCCAACCGCCACTTTTTTGCGACAGCATGCTGTGTGCCGTTTGGTAGATTTGATCAATATCCGGTCGCTCTTCGCGGTCTACTTTAATATTAATAAAGTGCGCATTCATAATCGCTGCAACTTCAGCATCTTCAAACGATTCATGCGCCATGACATGGCACCAGTGACAAGCCGAATAACCGATTGACAACAATATCGGCTTATTTTGTTCGCGTGCTAAAGCAAGCGCCTGCTCACCCCACGGATACCATTCCACGGGATTGTCAGCATGTTGCAACAAATAAGGGCTGGTTTCATGCTTGAGCTTATTTGACATGACTTATAGGGCCTCTAGCGAATACTCCGTTACCATGGTGTGCGTTTCATTAGGAAAAATCGTCACGCTGTTACCCATAGCATTTGCTGACTCTACGCAAAGCATTTTTCTCCACTCGTCGGCAGTTCCCATGTCACCCATTTGCGAAGCTTTTTCTGCGCCTGGTGACCAGATTACCGTAGTGTTGCTGCCTGATTTTGCAACGCGAATGGCACGGTCGTAACCGTAATCACGAATCACACAATCTTCACCGCTATTCAGATACACGCGGTCAAACTCACCATTAAACTGTAATAAACCATGCTGCACATTGCGCGCATATCCTTCCACTTTATCCGAATAGAGCACGTTTTCTAAGCCGGTAATTTGGGCATTTTCTACATCACTCACATTAAAATAGGTATGAAATGCCTCACCTATCATGAACGGATGATTGGCTAGGTTGGTCGTAGTCATTTCCATACGCAAATAATTACCTACAGTGATTAACAATGTAAATTGGTAAGCGTATGAAAGCTGTTTTTTTGCCACTTCAGTTTGCGTCATTTCAAGCAGCAATCGCGTAGTACCGTTTGCCAGACGCTCGCTTTTTTTAAGCTGCCAGGGAATCACCCGTGCAAAACCATGCGGACAATAACTACTGTCAGTCGGATGTGCGCCAAACCAAGGCCAGCAGACAGGCACGCCGCCACGAATAGAGCGGCCTTGTGTGTAACGCGCATTGCTGGAAAGCCATAATACCGGTTCAGCGGTGGATTTTGGCTGCCAGTGCATAACATGTGCACCCTGCAAGGCTAATTTTGCAGTGGCATGGCGATTATCAATTTCCAGATACTCTAACCCGTTGTTATCTTTAACAAAGCGCACATCCCCTGCGGACTCTGCATCAACTGGCTGATTTAAATTTAAAACATTAGTTTGCATCGCTGGCCTTTTATGTAAACTTGATTTACTTGTAATTTACTCATTAGGTTTTTAGTTATATACTATTTTTCTATCTGACTAACATCTCTCACTGCGCCGCGTGCCGCGCTGGTGCTCATTGCGGCATAAGCACGTAAAGCCGGCGAAATTGCGCGTACACGATTTACAGGCTTCCAAGCATCTTTGCCTTTAGCCAGCATTTTGGCACGACGATGTGACATTTCTTCATCGCTAATCGCTAAATGGATGGTGCGGTTTGGAATATCAATTTCAATAACATCACCTTCTTCTACCAGACCAATCGCGCCACCTTCAGCCGCCTCTGGCGAGGCGTGACCAATACTTAAACCGGATGTACCGCCGGAAAAACGACCATCCGTTAATAGCGCGCAAGCTTTGCCTAAATCTTTCGATTTAAGATACGAAGTTGGATATAGCATTTCTTGCATACCAGGGCCGCCGCGCGGACCCTCGTAACGAATAACCACTACATCACCTGCCACAATTTGGTCTGCCAAAATCGCTTCAACTGTAGCATCCTGGCTTTCAAAAATGCGTGCCCGACCAGTAAACTTGAGAATACTGTCATCCACACCTGCGGTTTTAACTATACAGCCATCTAAAGCAATATTGCCGTACAGCACGGCCAAACCACCATCTAACGAGTAGGCATGCGCTAAATCGCGGATACAGCCTTCAGCGCGATCATCGTCTAACGTTGGGTAAAGCATGCTTTGTGAAAATGCAATCGTCGTTACAATACCTGCCGGTGCAGCACGGAAGAATTTTTTAACCTCTTCGTCCTTCGTGACCTTAATGTCCCATTTATCCAAAGCATCACCCATGGTCGCACTATGTACAGTTGGCGTGTCGCGGTGGATAACCCCGGCACGATCCAGTTCGCCCAGAATACCCATCACACCGCCAGCATGGTGCACATCTTCCATATGAAACTTCTGCGTGGCGGGCGCTACTTTACATACGCATGGTACTTTTCTTGATATTCTGTCAATGTCGCTCATAGTGAAGTCAATTTCCGCCTCATGCGCGGCGGCCAGCAAATGCAACACGGTATTGGTCGAACCGCCCATCGCAACATCCAAACTCATGGCATTTTCAAAGGCTTTAAAGTTGGCAATTGAACGCGGCAATACTGAATAATCATCTTGCTCATAATGGCGTTTTGCCAACTCTACAATCAAACGCCCTGCTTTTAAGAATAGTTCTTTGCGCGCACCGTGTGTGGCAAGCGCAGACCCATTGCCCGGCAAGCTCAGGCCGAGTGCTTCAGTCAAGCAGTTCATGGAGTTTGCGGTAAACATGCCAGAGCAAGAGCCGCAAGTTGGGCAGGCCGAGCGTTCAATAGCTTCAGCCTTTGCATCGCTCACTTTGCTATCGGCGGCGGCCACCATCGCATCGACTAAATCTAATTTAAGTACTTCACCTTGCCAGTTCACTTTACCAGCTTCCATCGGACCGCCGGAGACAAATACAACGGGAATATTCAAACGCAAAGCTGCCATCAGCATTCCCGGGGTGATTTTGTCACAGTTTGAAATGCACACCAGCGCATCCGCGCAATGCGCATTCACCATATATTCTACGCTATCGGCAATTAAATCGCGGCTAGGCAAGCTATACAACATGCCACCATGCCCCATGGCAATACCGTCATCCACCGCAATCGTATTGAATTCCTTAGCCACGCCACCCGCTCGCTCAATTTCACGAGCGACCAACTGGCCTAAATCTTTAAGGTGAACATGACCCGGCACAAATTGCGTAAATGAGTTACAAACCGCGATAATCGGCTTATCAAAATCTCCATCTTTCATGCCTGTGGCGCGCCACAATGCGCGTGCGCCTGCCATATTGCGGCCATGAGTGGTGGTTCGTGAGCGATAAACTGGCATAATGAAATCCGTATAAGTAATTAATACAATATTAAAAGTGTAATTTTAGACTAGCTAAGCTTAACAAGCTAAGGAAATATGAGCCTACAACCTTATTTTAGTATAAGCCGTTCCTATTGCTTCGGCCCAATGATATATGAAGTCCGTTCGCCTTGAGCTTGTCGAAAGGTCAGTGGACTTAGACAAGCTCAGCCCGAACGGATTTAATACCTTACCGGGCCGAATCAATAATCGAGAGTGGCTCAGGTTAAATTTTTTAATCAGGCCGGCTGATATTCTTATGTCAGCTTGTTTGGGGATTTTGAGCCTGAACCTGATCAATAAAATAAACAGGCTACTCATCCAACAGTGGTCAGCTACATGTGCGTATTACGTAATATAAAAGTCACTCTTTGCGAAGTGTAGCCGGTCGGCCCTAGTGGCTATTACGCATGGTCACAAACTCTTCAGCTGCCGTTGGGTGTATGCCGATGGTGCTATCAAAAGTAGCTTTTGTAGCACCTGCGCGGATTGCCACAGCCATACCCTGAATAATTTCACCTGCATCCGGCCCCACCATATGCATTCCGACGACTTTATCAGTACTGCGTACTACCAGCATTTTCATGAGTGTGCGCTCGGTTGCGCCCGATAACGTATTTTTCATAGGCTTGAATTCTGACTTATACACATCAATATCTTTATATTTTTCACGGGCTTTTGCTTCGGTTAAACCTACAGTTCCAATGCTAGGCTGGCTAAATACGGCGGTGGGGATATTGTCATAATCCATCACACTATTTTTACCGGCATATAGTTTGTTCACAAGCGCCATACCTTCAGCGGTGGCTACAGGCGTGAGGTTCACGCGATTAGTTACATCGCCGAGCGCATAGATTGAAGGCACATTGGTTTGATAATCGCCGTTCACTTTAATGGCGCCCACCTCATCCATATCCACGCCAACGGCTTCAAGGCCTAGCCTCCTGGAATTTGGCACGCGACCGGTAGCATACATCACCAACTCGGTTGGCACGGTATTGCCAGTCGTAGTGTGTACAGTAAGGCCTTCAGATTGCATATCTATTTTATCCACACTGGTATTGAACATGAATTTGATGCCTTTTTTGGTCATTTCATTAATTAAGAAATCGCGCACATCTTCATCAAAACCACGTAGCACTTTGGGGCCACGCTCAAAAACCGTAACATCTACGCCCAAGCCGTGCATGATGCCTGCAAACTCAACCGCAATATAACCGCCGCCAACGATGACCATTTGGCTTGGCAATTTGGGTAGATTGAAAATTTCGTTCGAGGTGACAACATGTTCTTTGCCTTCAACCTCGGGTACAAATGGCCAGCCGCCTGTAGC
>PHCL01000037.1 GCA_002842195.1 Betaproteobacteria bacterium HGW-Betaproteobacteria-20
AAAATTCCCCACTGCTGCCTCCCGTAGGAGTCTGGACCGTGTCTCAGTTCCAGTGTGGCTGGTCGTCCTCTCAGACCAGCTACTGATCGTCGCCTTGGTGGGCCTTTACCCCACCAACTAGCTAATCAGGTATCAGCCGCTCCATTAACGCAAGGTCCGAAGATCCCCTGCTTTCCCCCGTAGGGCGTATGCGGTATTAGCCAACCTTTCGATTAGTTATCCCCCATTATTGGATACGTTCCGATATGTTACTCACCCGTTCGCCACTCGCCACCAGACCGAAGTCCGTGCTGCCGTTCGACTTGCATGTGTAAAGCATTCCGCCAGCGTTCAATCTGAGCCATGATCAAACTCTTCAGTTTAATGTATGACTATTACTTTTTCCTCAGCCATTATTTAATTAAAAATAGGTGCCAAGGTGGTTATTTCGCTTTTGCTTTATCAACCCTATTCTCTGACGATAATCAGATAACGTGATAGGTTGATGACTCAAATTCATTTCAAGGTCTGTGTGACTTTTATTGCTAAAAGCCTTTACATATTTGTCATAAATTTAAGTGTAAGCACTTGTTTTTCTGAGGCTGCACTTAAACCAAACAATCCAGTTAAATTCGCACCGAGTAAACCCCGTGCAAATAAGTGAATTGCGTCTAAGTGAGCTTGTCCAGTGCCACAAGCACCCACACTTATCAGTTGTTAAATTGTTAAAGATCAGGTCTTGAAAAATACCGCCTTTTTCAAGTGACTCAATGACGCTTTGCGTTATCGAGGTGCGCATTATACAGAGCTTTTATCGCTCGTCAACACTAATTAGAAAACATATTTAATTATTGTTAATTCGTAGGTTTAACACACAAACTTTGTACTACACTACTTCGGATACCAAAAAAAATATAAAGCGCTACGCACTTTGATTTATTGGTTGCGGGAACAGGATTTGAACCTGTGACCTTCGGGTTATGAGCCCGACGAGCTGCCAGACTGCTCCATCCCGCGTCCGATTCGACATATGTTGCGTCGAGAGGTGAGACTATAGCAAACCTAGCTACCTTTCGCAAGAACAATCACGGGTTTTCTTTATAAATGTTTAAGGTATTACTCATTCAAAGTAGTGTTTCTTTGTCGAAAATATAAAGATTTAGCACATTACACTACGTACATAATCCAGATCCTCTCTAGTATCCACACCTGTTGCAGGCGCATTTCGAGTGATTGCCACTGCAATTTTATAGCCTTGGTACAATACTCGAAGTTGCTCTAAACACTCAACCTGCTCAATGGCACATGGCTGAATGCTTGCGTATTCTTTTAAGAACTTTGTTCGATAAGCATAAATGCCGACATGCCGATACGCCGGCATATTCGCAGACAGTTCAGTATCTGCAAAAGATTCTCTGGGATAAGGGATAGGTGCGCGGCTAAAATATAATGCATTCGACTGTGCATCTAATACTACTTTTACGATATTAGGGTTTTGTAGTTCAGCTTTAATGCGAATCGCATGGCATGCTGTTGCCATTACCGCATCTTTACTATTATTTAATGTGGCGGCCACTTCAAGAATCAGTGAGGTTTCTATCAAAGGCTCATCACCTTGAATGTTAACTACAATAGCATCGTCTGGCCAACCTTGTTTTAACGCAACCTCCGCAATTCTGTCTGTGCCGCTAGCATGGTCATCTCGCGTCATTATGGTTTGGTGTTCGTATTGCTTCAACGCTTCTACAATACGGATGTCATCTGTGGCAACAACCACTTGTTTTGCGCCACTTTGTTTAGCGCGCTCTGCCACCCATGCCACCATGGGCTTTCCTGCAATATCAAGTAGAGGCTTGCCTGGCAATCTTGTACTGGCGTAACGCGCTGGAATCACCACGTAAAATTCTGGTATATTTTTGCTACTCAACTTTTTCATCATCCGCTAATCTGCGTGCTTCTTCTTCCAGCATCACTGGAATGCCGTCTTTAATAGGGTAAGCCAGTCGCGCAGATTTTGAAACCAGCTCATTCTTGGCCTTATTATAGACAAGCGACCCTTTTGTCACTGGGCATACTAAAATTTGTAGTAGTTTTGTATCCATTTTAAATTCTCAATTTATCTTGCTTTTCAATTTTTTTAGCACGAGTGCAATCAGTGATGTTTGGGCCGAATTATTTACAGTTGCCGTTACTGGTAGATACCACGCATCATTTGTAGTAAATTTCTGACATTTTACGGCATCCTTTTCTGTCATTAAAAGCGTTTGATTAGCGAACTCTGCTAAATCTTGCGCAGAATATGCATAGTGATCTAAATATGTTTTTTCTTCAAACTGCAACCCCAGCATTGCCAGTTGATTAAAAAATCGCTCGGGGTTTCCAATACCTGCAATAGCGACTAAACTTTTATCTGCAAAGTAACTTGCTGGCTGCCTGATTTTTCTGCCATCAACCGACTCAAACATGTCGCCCTGCAAAATCATATTAAACACCGTTGACTGCAAAGCCTCTTTGAAATACTCATTAGAAACAATGGCATTGCCACTGTCAATAATAGCATCTACACTTTCTAGTCTGGTGATTTTTTCACGCAGAGGTCCTGCCGGCAATAAGCATAAATTACCAGCCTGCAAGCTATTTGTGTTAATCAGGGCAATCTCCATGTCGCGCTGTAATCGATAGTGCTGCAACCCGTCATCGCTGACAATTACATCGCATTGTGGATGCGCTTGCAACAATGCTTGTCCAGCAGCAACTCGATCAGAGCCAACAAACATAGTGCAACCAGTACGTTTTACAATCAACACGGGTTCATCACCAACTTCTGCCGGATTGCTATTGGCAAACACTTCGGTCACTTGCTCAACTCTGCCACCATAACCCCGACTAATAATGCCAGGTTTAAAACCTTCCCGTTGCAATTGCTCTGCCAGCCAAATCACCAGCGGTGTTTTACCTGTACCCCCAACATTAATATTGCCAACCACAATCACAGGTACACTTAAACGCACACTTTTAAGCCAGCCAATTCTATAAAGTGATGCCCGGGCATAAACAATAGCGCCGAATATCCAGGAAAGTGGTATAAGCAAAAGATGCCACAAGGTGTAGCTTGTCCATTGCTTTTGGAGCCAGCCGTTCATTTTATTTTGTACGACACCCTTGGCCAAGTGTTAATCTAGCCGCTAAATTGTTTTTTATACAATTTAGCATAATAGCCGCCATGCTTAATCAGCGCCTCATGTGTGCCGCTTTCCACAATCTCACCATGCTCCATCACCATAATACGGTCAGCATTTTCAACAGTGCTTAAGCGATGTGCAATGACAATACTGGTGCGATTTTGCATCAGGTTATCTAATGCTGCCTGTACGTGCTGCTCAGATTCTGTATCTAGTGCAGAAGTCGCTTCATCCAGCAATAAAATAGGTGCATTTTTCAATATGGCGCGTGCAATCGCAATGCGTTGGCGTTGCCCGCCAGACAAACGTACGCCGCGATCACCAATTTCATTTTGCAGACCATTGGGTAGTTGCTGAATGAACTCCCAGGCGTGGGCGGCTTTAGCTGCGTTAATCACTTCATCCTCAGTTGCGTTTCTGAGTACACCATAGGCAATGTTGTTAAAAACCGTGTCGTTAAATAACACAATGTCTTGGCTTACCAGGGCAAATTGCGCACGCAAAGTTCTAAGCTTAATGGCGCGGATATCCACACCATCCAATAACACCAAGCCCTGCTGTAGCTCATAAAACCGTGGAAGCAAGTTTACCAATGTGGTTTTACCTCCGCCAGAACGCCCGACTAAGGCGACTTTTTCGCCAGCTTTAATGCTAAAACTTAAATTATCCAGCGCTACGCCACCGGCACTTTCATAACGTAAAGTAACATTTCTAAATTCAATTTCGCCTTTTGCTCGGCCTATTTCAATCACACCTTCATCTTGCTCAGGTGCTGCATCCATCACCTCAAAAATGCTTTGTGCAGCCGCTAAACCTACTTGAAAATCTTCATTGGCTGCTGCAATGTGCTTGATAGGAGAAATCAGCATAAGCAAAGCCCCCACAAAAGCTGCAAACTCACCTACTGAAAAACTGCCCATGGCGTAATAAATCACCAAAGCCAATGCCACCGCAGCAAAGACCTCCACAACAAAGCTACTTAAACCTGCAATACGCGTTAAACGTAATTCTATGCGGCGGTTATTAGTTGCAATTTCCGCAAAGCGCTGATATTCGAAATCCTGAGCACCAAAAATCTTAACAATGCGTTGCCCGCCTATCGCTTCTTCAGCTGATTTAGTCATTTCACCCATGCTGTACTGCACATTTTTGGCATTAGACTTAAGCTTAGGCGTCACTTTTCTTAAATATAGCGTAACAAAAGGCAATATACTTGCAAACACAAGCGTGAGCCGCCAATCAAGGTAAAGCATATAAGCAATTAACCCGATGACGGTTAAAATATCCCGCAACACATTGAGCCAGGAACGCGTAGTTGCCGTGGAAAGTCGCTCAACATCGTAGGTGAATTTTGAGACCAGCGCCCCGGATGAGCGGGCATCAAAGTAATGTACGGGCAACAGCATCAGCTTACTAAACATTTCCTTACGGAAATCTTCCACCACGCGCCGTGCCACGACGCGCATGGTATAAACTGAAATATAGCCCGCTACACCTCTGATTATCATCAAACCAAATAACATCAGTGGCAATAGCACATTTTGTTCGGCTGTTTTTTTAACAAAACCTTCATCTGTTACTTGCTTAATGAGCGCGAGAAAGCCGGTATTACTGGCAGAGAGAACCACTAATGAAAGAATACTGGTGATAAATACATACTTATATCGCCAAGCATAACGAAACAAACGCAAATACAGCACTTTTGCGTTTGAAATTTCAGGGAGTTTTTCCTTGTTGCGCCTAGATTTTGCCATTTTCAGGGTGTTTCCATATTTAGGGCTTGGGCATCTTCAGGGTTGAGGCTCTCTTTTTAAGCACTGCCATTAGGCATGCCGACATTATAAATGTGTCAATTGAAAGTGAATGTGAGGTAAAAACAATTAAGATTTGGTTACGCTACTTGCCGCTGCCGGCCTGGGTCGCGAAAGTGATACGTGTGTATCCTGCTACACGTGAAGCCTCCATGACATCCACTACAGATTGATGCGTAGTTTTTGCATCTGCGTTAATGACAATAGTTGGCTCTTTTCCGCCATTGGCAGCGGCTTGCAAGGCTGCGCCGATGCCCGCTACAGATGAGTCAGCTAAACCTTTACCGTTCACCACGTACTTGCCACTGGCATCAACGCCCACCTCTATCATCAATGGTTTGTCTTGCGGCGCATTGGCTTCAGCCGTCGGCAGATTGATTTGCAGTTCACTGGTGCGCGAGAATGTTGCGCTCACAATCAGGAAAATAATAATCACTAACAGCACATCGATCAAAGGCACGAGATTCATCTCTAGCTCTTCATGGTGCTTTCCGCGTTGAAAATTCATATTAAATTACTCAGCCTAAAGAAAAATTTTGAACGTATTATTCACGTTCACCGTGAATAATTTCAACCAGCTTAATCGCCTGTTGCTCCATGTCCACCAGCAAACCATCTACTTTTGAACGGTAATACCGGTAAGCGATCATCGCTGGAACGGCCACGACAATACCAGCAGCCGTGTTATAAAGTGCCACAGAAATACCACGTGCAAACTGCGCAACATCGTGCCCGGTACTAGTAAATGCGCCGAATAATTCGACCATACCAATCACCGTACCCAGCAACCCCAGCAAAGGGGAAACGGTAGCAATTGTGCCTAGTGTCGATAAATACTTTTCAAGATTATGTGCAACTGCACGGCCAGTTTCTTCAACGGCTTCTTTGGTCACTTCACGTGAACTTTTTGCGGTAGATAAAGCACTGGCAAATACTTGCCCTAACACTGAATGCTGCTCTAAACGACTGATTGTCTCTTTTGTGATTCCACCTTTAGTTAGCCATGTCTGCACCTCTGGCAATAAATTTTGCGGAGCTACCGCGCCCGCGCGTAACGCAAAAGCCCGCTCACCTATAATCGCCAATGCTATTACTGACGCAAAAATAAGCGGCCAAATTGGCCAGCCTGCTGCTAAAATAATTTGCCACACAGTGCAACTCCTAAAAATTCAAAAAATATTATAAATTCGTCTTCAAGCGGGTGAAACATCTATCAGCGATACTTTAGCCTGTAGTCTGCTTTTGGGCAAGCTTCAACTATCGCAGTATTGAAAATAGTTAACTTCAAAAATAGTTGGATTTTCTAAAATTGGGCCTTATGCACATAGCGTAAAACTACTTAATTTAGACAAGCTTCATGGGTGATGCCCTGCAAGCCGCTCTGATAGCGCCTCTCAGGGCAGCATTTTTCGCTCGTAGATTTTATTGCAGTTAACTGTACATTACGCTGACAGCTTTAGCTTGCATTGTATTGGGCATTTTTTTGCTGGTCTTTGGTTAATTCTGGGTGAACTTGAGCTGACCCTCCGATGCCTTTAGAGAGCGCCAACAAATAATTTATCCTTGCATATTAAGGCTCAGGCGCAAAGCTATCATGCCAATAGCGTTTATATTGCTTACGCCAGCTCGTTAGCTGGATGTTATTTTTTGCAAAGCGCATTTCTAGCGCACCCTGGTAATCTGAACGATACAGCAGGCTATTAGCGGCTTGGTAACGTGCAAGCACCTCTGCTTTTGGGTGTTTGTAGCGATTCAAATAGCCAAGGGTAAATACGCTCACGCTAGGCGCAACTGCCGCAATAAAACCTGCGGTGGATGAGGTTTTGCTACCATGATGCGGCACAAGCAACACATCGCTTTTCAGCGCAACTGAAGCAGTTTTCAGCAAATCCTGCTCGGCATGCTTTTCAATATCACCGGTCAGCAATAGACTGCCTGACTGGCTAGTCACTTTTAGTACGCAACTACGATAGTTATCTTTACGCCTTACATTGCCATAACTTTCTAAGCTGGGGTGCAGCACTTCAAACGCTACATCGTCCCACACCCAGCTTTGTCCTGCATAACATTGCATTTTTTCCAATGTTTCAGCTTGCTTTATATTGTCGATTACATCTTCAGGCAATGAGCTATCAAGCCAGCCTACAGGCATCAAGGTTAATACAGAGACCATGCCACCACTATGATCATTGTCATTATGACTCACCATAAAGCCATCAATTTTATTAATACCTTCACCACGTAAAAATGGGATGACGATGCGGCTTCCTGCATCGCTTTGCAGATTAAATTTAGGGCCCGCGTCATAAAGTAAAGTATGCCTAGCCGTTTGCACAACCACACTCAAACCTTGTCCTACATCCAGCACCGTGACTTTCATCTCACCCGGCATAGGTTGTAGCGGCGTAATCAGCAACATCGGAAAGAAACCAACCAGGCCTAACCAGCGCATCGGAAAACCGCGTGGCAGCAGCATCCACATCATACCCAACAATGCGGGCAATAATGTCCAAACGGCTGGCGCGTGCTGTTGCCAAGTGGCTAATGGCAATTGGTTAAGCTTGTTTAAAGCCCACATGCAAATTTCTAAAGCCTTGTATGACAAGTGAAGCGGCGCATCGATGTGCAAGAAACTACCCAACAAGGCCAATGGCGTCACAATAAAACTAATCAGCGGTATGGCAAAGGCGTTGGCAATCGGCGAAATAATGGAGGCTTGATTAAACATCACCAACAATAACGGTAACATGCCTATGGTAACCGCCCACTGCGTCTGCACTGCGGCCTTAAACCAGTGAACCTGGCCGATGCGCGCACTCAAAGCATAAGCGAGTATAGCCACAGCACCAAATGACAACCAAAAACCGGGCGCGTTGACTGCCCACGGGTCTAGCAATACCACAATCAACAAAGCGACAGCCAATACTTGAGAAATGACTAGCTGCCGGCCTGACCACAAAGCGATGGCAAACACCGTCAACATGTAAAATGTGCGCTGTGTAGGCACAGCGAAACCCGCAATCAGCGCATACGCCAGGGCGACGACTGCACCCGCCAGCACTGCGGCTTTGCGCGTAGGTAAACGCATGATTAATTTAGGGCTGCGCCGCCAAAGAAAGCTTACAAAACCAAATGCCAAACCTGCCAACATGGTGATATGTAATCCGGAAATGCTCATTAAATGTGATGTGCCTGTACGTAAAAATCCCTGCCAATCATCCACGCTTATCTGGTTATCATCGCCCATCACCAGCGCTTGAATAATGCCGCTATAAGGCTTATCAGCCAGCACTTGCGCAATTCGCTGCTTTACCTGTTCACGCAAATACTCAACCATGTAACCAGGTCGCCACACAAAATTACCCAGTTTTTCCATACCTGCTTTATTTTTAATGCTGCCCGCAGCACGTATATTTTCACTTAACGCCCACGATTCAAAATCAAAGCCATGCGGATTGA
>PHCL01000038.1 GCA_002842195.1 Betaproteobacteria bacterium HGW-Betaproteobacteria-20
AAGTTTTAAGCATTAAAGTTACCAGGGCCAATAAAGCCAGTAATGAGGCCACCGCAAAAGCCGCTGCGTAGTTATATTCATTATATAAAATCTCTACGTGTAATGGCATGGTGTTGGTCATACCGCGAATATGCCCTGACACGACTGACACCGCACCAAACTCGCCCATCGCCCGTGCATTGGTTAAAATAACGCCATACAGCAAACCCCATTTGATGTTGGGTAAGGTAATGCGCCATAGTATCTGCCAGCCGGATGCGCCCAGCACCAGACCAGCCTCCTCTTCATCTTTGCCTTGCGCCTGCATCAGGGGAATCAACTCACGTGCTATAAACGGAAACGTCACAAAAATGGTCGCCAAGACAATGCCAGGTACTGCAAAAATAACTTTGATATCGTTATCTATCAACGATGAGCCAACCCAACCTTGTAAACCAAATATCAACACATAAATTAGCCCTGCAATCACCGGTGAAACGGCAAACGGTAAGTCTATCAATGTAATAAGGAAACTTTTACCTTTAAATTCAAACTTTGCGATTGCCCAGGCAGCAGCAACGCCAAAGACCAAATTGAGCGGCACCGCAATCACGGCAGCAAGCAAGGTGAGCTTAATTGCTGACAATGCATCAGGATCAAGCAAAGCGATGATATAAGTTTCAAAACCTTTACGTAATGCCTCGGTAAATACGGCGATTAAAGGAACGAATAAAAAAAGGCTTAAAAATAGCAGTGTAATAATAATCAGTGACCAGCGTATCCAAGTGGGTTCTGAGGTGGCACGGCTACGTGCCACTTTGCTGTGGTAATTGCTGTACTGTGAAAGTGGCAAGCTACCGGTAGTGGTTGAAGTAGGCATTCAGTATTCTCAATCAATAATTATAAGGTGATGTTTTTAATGTGAAATGGTCTTACTGCGGTTAGACCACCACTGCAAACCGTTAATCGAAAATAGCAATATAAATGAAATAATCAGCATAACAACCGCTACTGCGGTGGCTTCGGCGTATTCATATTGCTCAAGCTTGGTGATGATAATAAGTGGTGTAATTTCAGAGACGAATGGCACATTCCCTGCAATAAAGATGACAGACCCATACTCGCCAATCGCGCGCGCAAAAGCCAAAGCAAATCCAGTGAGTAGTGCAGGCCATAAAGTTGGCATAATGACTTTAGAAAAAGTTTGCCAGCGATTTGCACCCAAACTTGCTGCGGCTTCTTCGGTTTCAGCTTCCAAATCTTGCAATACCGGCTGTACGGTACGCACGACAAAGGGTAAGCCAATAAAAGTCAGGGCGATAATGACGCCTAGTGGCGTAAAAGCAACTTTTACTCCAAATTGTTCAAGCCAATGGCCAATCCAGCCATTCGTTGAATATACGGCCGTTAGGGCAATACCTGCCACTGCTGTGGGTAAAGCAAAAGGCAAATCGACTAAAGCATCAATAATCTTTTTACCTGGAAACGTATAACGCACCAGCACCCATGCAGTGAGCAGGCCAAAGACTGCATTTATTAACGCGCCGATAAATGAGGCGCCAAAAGTGAGTTTGTAGGAGGCTACAACTCTGGGGGCACTGACCACCGCCCAAAACTCATCAAAACTTAATTCCGTGGTCTTAATGAAGGCCGCGGACAGTGGAATCAGCACAATTAAGCTGAGGTAAAATATCGTGTAACCAAGCGATAAACTGAAACCCGGGAGTACATTTTTTTGTTTTGCCATAATTGTGATTCATTCGTTTGTGTGAGCGACCGCTAATGTAACAAGGTTACATATAATTTAAAAATAATATTTACCTATATTGATATAACTAAAAGCAATTAAAGTGGGTTCTCGCCTCTCACTATTGCTTCGGCCCAATGATATATGAAGTCCGTTCTCCTTGAGCTTGTCGAAAGGTCAGTGGACTTCGACAAGCTCAGCCCGAACGGATTTAATACTTTACCGGGCCGAAGCAATAAGCACCCATATTTGCTGCGACCTTAACGGACACGTATGACGAAAAGTTAAATCAGTGTGTTCTTTTAATATAAAAATTTAAGCTGCTACACCTACGGGCGCTGATGTTTTAGATCTAAAAAGTTTGGACGGTTGCAATTCTTTTGCTGCCACAGGCTTACCTAAGAAATCACCTTGAAACAAAGTTCCACCGCTTTCAATCGCAATATTTAATTGCACCTGGGTTTCAATACCCGTAATCACAGGCTTAGCATCAAGATCTCTAATTACTTTAACAAGACCAGGTAGCGCCTTGCGTATGCGGTCGTTATTTTCAGCTTGCTGAATTAACCCAGCATCTAACTTGACGTAATCCGGTGAAAAATTCCATAGCCGGTTAATGTGTGATTTCGCACTTCCAAAACCATCAATCGCAATACGGTAATCGCGGTCACGGTAATTATCAATGGCTTCGCTCAGTTGTTTATCCTGCTCAATATACCCTTCTTGAATCTCAATCACTACGCGACTGGTTGGTACTGAATTAGAATGTAAAATGTGTTCAAATACCTTGCCATGCTCATTTACCGAGGTTAATAATTTGGGGTGCACTTTAATAAACAATAAGCCGTTTTCGGCGTAAATTTGCTTGAAGTTAAGCACATGTAAAGTTCTGCTTACACGGTCAAATTGCACTAATTTCCCAGTTTGTTCTGCATAAGTAAAAGCAAAGTCTGGCGTACTGGCTAACTCACCGCCTAACGAAGGTCTTAATATGGCCTCGTGACCATATAAATCGCCCGCTTCACTATCATAAATCGGTTGAAAAGCACTATTTAACTGCACGCCAATAAAAGTGCTATTGAATTCTCCGGTAGATTGTTCAGCTAAACCATAATCATCTAAATCCAGCAGTAATGATTCTTTTAGCTGTAATCGTAACTGTTCCACATGGGCGGAAATTTGTTGTTGAGTCATTTTTATTCCTTATACTTCTCTTTATTTACTATAGATTTGATCAAAATTACCGCCATCAGCAAAATGTGTTTTCTGTGCTTTTTCCCAATTGCCAAATACTTCGTCGACACTAAATAAATCTAGCGATTTAAACTTAGACTTGTATTTTTCAATCACGGATTGCAGACGTGGCCTTATATCATGTTGTGCTGCAATTTCCTGCCCTGCTTCAGAAAAGTGAAACTCCGCGTAAGCTTGCGCAAGCGCCCGGTTCTTATGTTTATCAACATACTTATCTACAACAGCGATTGGGTTTTCTGCCAAAATACTGACCGATGGATAGACAACATCGTACTGATCGCCTAATTCCTTTTTGATTAAATTCACTTCGTTTTCAAATGTCAGTAATACGTCACCGATGCCACGCTGGGCAAATGTCGTCGTTGCACCCCGACCGCCCGTATCCAAAACGGGTACGTTCTTGAATAACTTGCCAACAAACGCTTTCGCTTTAGCTTCGTCGCCACCTGTTTTAATCACATATCCCCATGCAGCCAAGTAGCTGTATTTGCCATTGCCAGAAGTTTTTGGGTTCGGAATCACCACTGCAATGCCAGGTTTAATTAAATCATCCCAGTCTTTAATCTGCTTAGGATTGCCTTTGCGTACCAAAAATACCGTCGTTGAGCTTGTAGGTGAACTGGCATGAGGCAAGCGCTTTTGCCAATCTTTAGGAATCAGTTTTGCACGTTTATAAAGAATATCAATATCTGGCGACTGATTCATGGTAATAATATCAGCTTCAAGACCATCAGATACCGCTCTGGCTTGCTTACTGGAGCCGCCATGAGATTGGTTGATGGTGATGGTCGCACCAGTTTTATCTTTCCAATATTTTACAAATGCAACGTTAAAGTCTTTGTAAAACTCTCGAGTAACATCGTATGAAACATTGAGCAAGCTATTCTCATCCGCTACACTTAATGATGAAAATGTAGTTGAAGAAATAAATAAGCTGATAAGAAGTAATTTAACGAACATCTGCATAACCTTGTTAAAAATTTTAATAGACGCACTTTAATCAAAAAATAAAATAATGTAAAAGAATATTAAATAATATAATTATTCTTTAAAATTATATAAAATAATGTGCGCAATATACTTGCATCTAATCTTTTTTGTGGTGTATATTGAAAACAATAATTTTCTTAAATTAAGTCATTTACGGTGTTTTAGAAGAATTATTGCGTTAGAAACGTAAAAAATATTCACCTAGTTAGCATGTGCTGACCGGACAACCGGAAGCCAGCGTGTCGAGAGACCGCTGGCTTTTTGCATTTTAAATTCAGCCAGAAAATGTTATTTGTTATTTCTTGAATGTTGCAACTTTGCATGGAATTCAGGCTTGCATCAAAGCCATCGGGCTGGAAGCCTCTTATATAAAGGCTCTCAGGGCAGCGTTTTTCTCTCGTGCTTTATGTGTAGGATTTTACAACGTATTGTGCAGAAAGTTTTAAGGTAAAAAAACATGAAATTTAATCAAAACAGTCAGGATGAAAGTGTTGTTGCCTCAACAATAACAAGCGATTTAGGCATTAGCCAGATTGTGACGCAATTGCGTAATTTGCGGCTGTCTTCATTAGAAATCAGAAAGCGGCGGGATAAGCCGCCTAAACTGCCTTCACGTAAAGCATTACAAAGTGTGGTAGAAGGTTTAGCTGCTGCTTTATTCCCTAATCGCTTGGGCTTGCCTGACTTAAAAGACGAAGGTATTGATTATTTTGTCGGACATACCCTTGATGTGGCTTTACGAGAACTCATTGCACAAGTAAAACTGGAATTAAATTTTGTTGCGGACACACAAAACCAGCTAAACCAAAACCAGTCATTGAAAGATGTCATAAAATCGCCTGTAGAAATAGTCCGTGCATTTGCCAAACAATTGCCCAAGGTGCGCTTATTACTTGATACCGACATTAAGGCGGCTTTTGAAGGCGACCCTGCCGCCAGAAGTGTTGATGAAGTGCTGGTGTGTTATCCGGGCATATTAGCGACGATATATTATCGGTTAGCGCACGTGTTGCATGGCTTGGATTTACCGCTCATCGCCCGCATGATGACCGAAATTGCGCATTCTTCGACTGGCATAGATATTCACCCGGGAGCAGTGATAGGTGAAAGTTTTTTTATCGACCACGGCACAGGCGTAGTGATTGGGGAAACCGCCGTTATTGGCAAACATGTGCGCATTTATCAGGCGGTAACACTTGGTGCCAAACGCTTTCCTACCGACGAAGATGGTCACCTGATAAAAGGCAATGCACGCCACCCGATTGTTGAAGATGACGTGGTGATTTATGCAGGTGCAACGGTACTGGGGCGCATTACGATTGGTCACGGATCTTCCATAGGCGGCAATGTATGGCTCACGCGCAGCGTACCGGCGGGAAGCAATATTACACAGGCGCAAACGCTGGCTGCACCCATAAACACCGGTGCACATCACCAAAACTCTACAGACGCCGCTAAACAAAGTAGCGAAATACAACAGCACCACTAGCACTAAAATTATTAATAATGCAATTATTTAACCCATAGTTTTTACTCGGAATATTTACCAGGAGATTTATATGACAGACATCCATCAAGCCCATACCGCATTAGGCGACGTTGCAGCACGGACGCTATCCAATGCGACTAAAACAGTACCCATGCTCAGCACGATTACACCGCGCTGGCTGGTGCATTTAACGCAATGGGTGCCTGTTGAAGCAGGTATCTACCGCGTAAATAAAGCAAAAGATCCTAATGCTATTGAAGTAGATTGTTCTGCTAAAGATGAGCGTGAGTTACCAAATACATTCGTCGACTACGAAGAATGGGGCCGCGAATATGTCTTGAACGCCGTTAATACTGTGGTTGATGTGCATACGCGCGTATCCGATTTATATAGTAGCCCGCATAACCAAATTAAAGAGCAATTACGTTTATCCATTGAAACCGTAAAAGAGCGCCAAGAAAGTGAACTCATCAACAATAAAGAGTATGGCTTACTGAATAACATTGCAGATTCACAAAAAGTAAAATCACGCACAGGTGCACCAACGCCGGATGACTTAGATGAATTACTCACCAAAGTGTGGAAAGAGCCTGCATTTTTCTTGGCGCACCCACAGGCTATCGCAGCATTTGGTCGTGAATGTACACGCCACGGTGTGCCACCGCCAACTGCAGCATTATTTGGCTCACAATTTATTACATGGCGCGGTGTACCGATTATCCCTAGCGATAAATTAAAGGTCACTAAAGGTAAAACTAATATTTTACTGTTACGCACAGGTGAAAGCCGTCAAGGTGTGGTTGGTTTGTATCAACCTAATTTGCCAGGCCAACAAAGTATGGGGTTATCAGTACGCTTTATGGGCATCAATCACAAGGCCATTGCATCTTATTTAGTCTCACTCTATTGCTCACTTGCCGTATTGACCGACGACGCAATAGCTGTGTTAGAAAATGTTGATGTAGGCAACTACTATGAGTACAAATAATGCATTTACATCTGGTTTAGGCGACTTATCGTCATTTGAGCCTGAAGCCATTTTAGCTTCAATGCCAGGCGAACATCCGCGCATGACTTCTGCCTTAAAAGTTTCCAGGCAAGCCAGTGAGACTGGTCATTTAGATGTAGTTGAACTAGGCCGTATAGTGAATGAAATTTATGCCGAAGGCTTTCCTGCCGGGTCACCATTTTCTAATGACGCAGAGTTTCCTTCAAATGCTTCGCTATCGCACATTGCATCTGACTCGGTTTTACCAAGCTCGGATTTATCAGCAGGCAAAGCAAAAAACCCGGTGGAAACGCCGACGCCTTCCATTTGGTCAAATGCGCCTGGCATTGCCTCAAAAAAACCTGATGTTGGAAATATTCAGGCCTTGCAGTTGCAGTATGCACCAAACCCGTTTACCACAAACGACATTGCACTAGATCATTTGTTGGGCGGGTTTGATAATCCATACGAGAATGAGCTAAAAAACTTGCTTGGTGGTACATCCAGCAGCCAAACAGGGATTACTAGTGCAGCCATAGGTTCTGGCCAATCACCTGCAAGCAATATCAACCATAGTCCATATTACTTTTTACAGGACTCGCCATTTAATCAGACTGTGCCATTGCCGGCAGCGGCGCATCCACCGTTTGATGCTAATTTGGTACGCAAAGATTTTCCAATTTTGCGTGAATTAGTGAATGGGCGTCAGCTGATTTGGTTTGACAATGCAGCAACCACGCAAAAACCGCAGGCAGTGATAGATAGAATCAGTTATTTCTATCAGCATGAAAACTCAAATATCCATCGCGCAGCGCATGAACTAGCGGCGCGTGCAACGGATGCTTATGAGGGGGCACGCGAAACAGTACGCCGTTTCATCAATGCGCCTTCGGTAGATAACATTGTATTTGTGCGCGGCACGACTGAAGCGATTAACCTGGTAGCTAAAACCTGGGGTAAGAAACATATTGGCGAAGGGGACGAAATCGTAATTTCACATCTTGAACATCATGCCAATATTGTGCCCTGGCAGCAGCTATGCCAAGAAACAGGCGCCAGATTAAAAGTGGCGCCCGTGGATGACAGTGGTCAGGTTTTATTGGCTGAATATCAAAAGCTGCTCACTTCACGCGTGAAACTGGTCTCGTTTACGCAAGTTTCTAATGCACTGGGTACGGTCACACCAGCTGCAGAAATGATCCAAATGGCGCATAGTGCAGGGGCAAAAGTTTTGCTGGATGGCGCGCAATCAGTGTCACACATGCGCTCAGACGTACAGGCTTTAGATGCAGATTTTTTTGTGTTTTCAGCGCATAAAGTATTTGGTCCAACCGGCATAGGCGCACTTTACGGCAAGCCTGAATTACTGGCTGACATGCCCGCGTGGCAAGGCGGTGGCAATATGATTCAGGATGTCACATTTGATAAAACCGTCTACCATGACGCGCCATCTAAATTTGAAGCGGGCACAGGCAACATTGCCGATGCGGTAGGCATGGGTGCAGCCTTAGAGTACGTAGAGCGTATTGGTATTGACAACATTGCACGTTATGAACATGAGCTATTGGAATACGCGACGGCAGCCATGCAGAAGGTGCCGGGCTTGCGTTTGATAGGGACTGCTACCAATAAAGCCAGTGTTTTATCCTTCACGCTTGATGGCTATCAGAGTGAAGATGTTGGCGCTGCGCTGAATCAAGAAGGCATTGCGGTACGCTCAGGTCATCATTGTGCGCAACCAATCCTCCGCCGTTTTGGATTAGAGACCACTGTCAGGCCATCACTAGCTTTTTATAATACGCCAGCTGAGGTAGATCTGATGGTAAACGTGCTGTTACGTTTAACATCACATAAGACGCCAGATGGTCTTTAGCGGTCTAAAGCTATTCGGAAAGTCTGGGGAAATAGCAATAAGTTAAAATGTAAAATTATCCGGCAAGCGATACCAAATAT
>PHCL01000039.1 GCA_002842195.1 Betaproteobacteria bacterium HGW-Betaproteobacteria-20
ATTACACGTGGTTGTGGATAAGGATAATCACCAATGTCTATTCGACCATAAAAGCCAGGTTGGCCTATGCTGACTGAAACGCCTACGTCGGCGGCGAATGCTGACTCAGTAAAAGCCAGTGTTGCCAATGTTGCCGCTATAAGAAAATTCTTCATATTAAATCTCCTGCTTAAAAGTATTTATCGTGAACAAGCCGTAAGCTGGGTTGAAACTAAGTATTCTTGCAACCACAGCAATTAAACTCCAAGTGTAAACCCCAAGTGTAAACCCCAAGTGCCAATATACACTAATGGCACTTGGCAAGGTTAATGCAATTAGCATTAGACTTGCCATCAGGTTTAATTGCGATAAATTTAATTACGATAGGTACTTAATAACAGGCACTTTGCATTATGGATATATTTTCTCTCAGGCTAAAAATTTTCTACGCAGTTTGTGCGTAATTCGCCAAGTTACCCAGCCTCGACTCAGCCATTTTCTAATATGGCGAGGTCGTAATATTGCCAACAAAGCTGCGCTGCCACCAGTCAGCCAGATTGGATGATTTTGCACATATCTCAACACACCTAATCCTTGATCAACCACACCCAATGGTTTGTGCATCGTATCCGCAATTTGTGCAAGCACAATCCTTTGATTAGCGGATTCAGCGATTAAGTGTTTACGGCGTTGTGCTAGTTTTAATAATTTTTTGTTCATGTCAGGCGTTATCAGTGTGGATGAAAGTCAGCCGAGCAAAAATTAACGAAAATTATAATTGATAAAAACTGAAAGTAAAGTAAAGCCAACCCCCCAGAGTGCCTGGCACTCAAAGGCGTTAGCTGAATGAAACTAGCCGAGTCAAGCCGGTGCTCAGTTAGCGTCGACCAATAAGCAAACCAACTACCAAGCCCACACCAGCCGCGAAGCCAATGGCTCTCCATGGATTTTCGTGCACGTAAACATCGGTAACGTCGGCAGCTTTTTTGGCGTTGGCAATGACGGCCACCTGCGCGTTTGCAATGCCGGCTTTTGCAACCTGAAGTGATTTTTCAGCTTTCGCCCTCACTTCATTGAGCTTCTCACCACCTTGGCTAGCCGTTGCTTTGAGTAACGCTTCGGCGTCAGCTACGACCACTTTGAAGTCTTTGATCAACTCTTCTTTGTTCGCTCTATTTGATAATACTTCCATGGTATTTCTCCTTTTATTGATATTTTTTTACTTACGTACTGCTACTTACGCACTGCCAATAGTGGTTATTCCAAAAGGCTTTCTATTTCAGACTGATCCAAAATGGGCCACCAAAACACAATTTTTTTATGCTTTTTACTTTGAATATGCACCCATTGGCGTTTTGAATCACCGTTATGTTCAGCAATAACCAAATACTTGCCTTGTGGCAGATTCGCAAACAAATACGGCCCATCACTAACCACATCAAGCACTATATTTCCATGTGCGTCTTGGAGTTGGACTTTAACATCGGCTAAAAATTCCTCTTTTTGCTTTAGTTTTTGCACAAAAGCAATTTCTAACGGGTAGTCTTTAGCGACGCCTTTCATCATTTCGGCTTCAGATTCGCCAATGCCACCAGAAACATAAGTGATATTGCCCACCATTTCAGTATCAGGCATTGCTTCTTCAGCTAACACGCTTGTTGGTAGTAATAAAACCATTGTCACTGCCATCACTAAGTTTATAATTTTCATGATAATTCCTAATATATTTTAATTAATCAACGCTTAAATTTATTATTTAGTAGCGCGGTTTCAATTATTAAGTGCAACGCTTGGAGGCTTCTGCTTTTGGTAGTTTAACCCCAGGCAAACCACACTTTAAGTTGGCTGCGGCTTTAGTCGCATCTACGCTACCAGACAGTAAAACAGCGCGCTAAAATGAAGCGTTGGAAATTTCACGCCTGTAAAAATCACCTTTTTTCCTTATTTTTTTTGACTATCTTTGTCTCCTTATGTATTAAATAATGCTTTAACTAATTCTAATGGACTAAGCCATCGTATATTCAGGAGTAATTGGCCGAATAATCAGTCGCAGGCAGTGCCTGCCGAAATCTTCTATCTCATTAAAAAATAGTGCACAGGCAATAGGCACACCGCCTACGCCAACCAACTCAAACTGATAGCCAATATGCGATAAAAAACGTAAATTAGGATTGATTATTCCACCCTGTACCAGTGCAATTTCCGCAAGCTGAGGAAAAAGTGCAGAGACATGCTGCCAAGTCAATTTGTTCGGCCGGCAATCCAGTAATTTTGCAGCCGCTCTATTGCATTCACGGATAGTGCCATTGTCGTAAAGTGTTAGCACGGCCATATTTTCTTCGCTGGGACAAACACCGCGCCTAACAGCGCTTTCAATGTTGACAATTTGTGTCGTTTTCATTTGCATATCTCCGCTTTAGTGGTCGGCCAGTTTTCCATTCCACGGCCTGGTTTAAATTCACGCGCCTTTCCTTTTTTAACAAGCACATACAACCACATCACAACCAGAATTCCTACCGTTTAAAGCTTTTTATGTTTTAGTGTTAGTTTCAATCTCCGTCTTAATCTTAGATTTAATACTAATAAACCAGCATGGTATTACTTATGTTTATCTAGGTAACTGCATCAAGACAACTATATCAAGGTAACTACACATGCACCCCCACTGAGTACAGCAAAAAAAGCCGACGGCAACAAGTCTGGGGAGATGACTGCCACGCAACGCCACGAAGGCATGCCGCCGACGCTTGTAATTTACCGGACCAAACTCCTCATGTAAATGCGTGTAAACACGTAAGGGCTAGCCCTTATATACATATGTTTTAGGCAAGGCTTCAATGTAGCATGGCTGAGAGCCGCTCTGATAGCGCCTCTCAGGGCAGTGTTTTTTCCTCGTAGGTTTTAAGGGGTTTTTTGTAAGTGTTGAATTGTATTATTTAAGGTTATTTGGGTTAAATTTTTTAGGGTCAGGTTATTTAACAGTTCCTGCAGATTGATAGACAATGACTTTCTTTTTAACTAGACTGCTCTCTCGTGGTTTTTAATGCGTTGGTAAGGTTATTTTGGCTAATCCACTTGAAAGTTTAAGTTTTCTGGCATTGTTTGATGCATCCGCTGATGCCATGCTGCTGGTGGACCATACCGGGCATGTTGTTCGGGCCAACCATTCTGCACAACAATTATTAGAATATGCTGAAGGGGAAATATGCGGTCTGCTTGTTGAAGCGCTTATGCCAGTAAGATTTCGCGAACACCATTACCAATACCGCGATACCTTTTTCAAAAATGCTGAAAAACGTTCGATGGCTAACGGCAGAGAACTTTTTGCACTCAGTAAAAGCGGCAAAGAACTAGCGGTGAATATTGGCCTCAGCCCAATCAAAACGTCAAAACAAGATTACATTCTGATTACCTTCTATGTGGCCGATAAGCGTCGTGTGGCGGAACGGGCGTTGCGTGCTAGCGAAGAAAGATTACGTCTGGCAAAGCAGGCAGCAAACCTAGGTGTTTTTGACTATGACATCAGGCGTGGCATTGTACATCGGGATAGTCGTACGTATGAAATATGGGGAGGGAGCTCCGGAAAATCAGTGCCTTATGCGCTGGCTATGGAGGCAGTTCACCCGGAAGATATTGCAACAAAACAAGCTGCTTTTGAACTGGCGTCTGACCCTGCTGGCAATGGTGAATATAAAACCGAGTATCGCATTTTCAATCCCGCTGATGGCATAGAACGCTGGGTTGCCGTTGTTGGGCGTATGCACTTTGAGAATGGACAGGCCGTCAGGCTCGTTGGAATTGTACAAGATGTCACCGAACACAAACTATTAGAAAAAACACTTCAGGCACAGCGCGCTGAAACTGAGTCTGTTTTTAAACAGCAAATAGCAGCACAAGCCGCTTCGGCTATCGCACATGAGCTTAATCAGCCACTGGCGGCTATTTCGGCTTATAGTGAAGTGGCTTTGCACGCCTTGAATGACGTTAACGCCGACCCAAGTAAATTAAAGCGCGCACTTGAAGGCTGTGTGGCGCAGGTGCAGCGTGCAGGCACTAGTTTGCACGAGTTGCTGGCTTTTCTACAGCAGGGGGAAGTTGTCACCGAGCGATTTGATTTGAATGATCTTGTAACGACTGCGCTGAAGATTGCAAAAGATGATGGTTACAAAGAGTTCTATACAATACTTGAATTAGAAAAAAATATGCCAGCTGTTTTGGCTAATCGAATTCAAATACAAAAGGTGCTAGTTAATTTGCTAAGAAACGCCGTTGAAGCCATGCGTGGCACGGCTGTGCCAACTTCTGCAATTAGTGTGACGGTACGCACTAACAAAGAGATGAGCATGGGGCATGTGACGGTGAAGGATAGCGGGCCGGGCATTAACCAAAATCTGGCTAAACGCATATTTGAACCTTTTTTTACCTCCAAGCCTACCGGTATTGGCATGGGGCTTGCCATTAGCCGCGCACTGGTTGAAGCTAACGGCGGGCAACTCTGGCTGGAGCCGGATACCAGGACCGGCGCCACTTTTCACTTTACATTACCATTTGCAGCATGAGGCCATCTATAGTATGAGCACGACTAAGTCTACCGTATTTATTGTTGATGATGACGCTGCAATCCGGGATTCATTATCGCTGATGATTGAACAAGAAAATATTGCCGTACAATCTTTCGAGAGTGCGGAAGCCTTTCTTGATGCTTACCGGCCCGAGTGTCGCGGTTGCGCCATTATTGACATCCGCATGCAGGGCATGAATGGTATGGAGCTACATGAAGTGCTTTTGAAAAATAACATTACGTTACCTGTTATTTTTCTCACTGGGCATGGTGATATTCCCATGAGTGTTAGAGCAATTAAGGCGGGCGCGGTAGACTTTTTAACCAAACCGGTGACACGCGAGAAACTTCTGACGTCAATTCGCTCAGCAATTCAGAAGTCTGAAATAATATCGTCAGAAAATGTTATACATCAAGAGGCATTATCACGCCTTGCCGACCTTACAGACCGCGAGCGGGATGTGATGTTGCTGGCGGTGCAAGGATACCTTAATAAACAAATCGCTCGTGAACTGGGCATTAGCCACCGTACAGTAGAAATTCACAAGTCCAAAATCATGCATAAGACAGGCGCGGTTAATTTGCTTGATCTTGCCCGCATTGTGCATGAGAGTGATTTAATCAATTAATTTTTGAATTCAGTTTTAACGGAAAGTTAACAAAGCTTGTTTGAGTCAGCCATCCTTTAATCCACCAATATACACCCCATCTGTATAAGGGCTAACACGTAAGGCAAGCCCGCATTCACCCCTAAGCTTGCGATTAACAGTATCATGACGTTAAGTGATAACAGGCAAAATATATGCGGCGTATTCTTATTATCTTAGTTTTATTTGCAGGTGTCGGTGTTGCTTTTTGGTGGTTTAGTCGCCCTCAGCCGATTACCGTAGCGCTGGTTGAAGTCATGCGCGGCAAGGTTGAATCCAGCGTAGCAAATACGCGAGCTGGGAGCGTGGAGGCATGCTTACGCACACGACTTTCACCGATTAGCGGTGGACGTATTGCTTATTTGGGCATTAAAAAAGGTGACCATGTTAAAAAGGGGCAAGTGTTGCTCCAGCTTTGGAACGATGATCAGCAGGCACAAAGTAATCTGGCACAAACGCAGGTTGTCAGTAGCCAGAAACGTATTGCCGAAGTATGCGCCATCGCTGATAACGCCGAACGTGAGGCAGGACGCATGGCTGAGTTGCGTGCCAAAGGCTTTATTTCTAAAAGTGGCGAAGAAAAAGCACGCTATGAGGCACAATCGCGCCGCGCTGCATGCGAAGCCGCTTATGCTGACGTTGCTCAGGCGAGGGCGCGCGTAAAGGTGACAAAAGCAGAACAAAACCGCACCGTGCTTGTTGCTCCGTTTGACGGTATTGTGGCGGATATTGTTGGTGAATTAGGCGAATACACTACACCATCGCCGCCAGGCGTGGCAACGCCGCCAGCTATCGATTTGATTGATGACACTTGCCTGTATATTGAAGCACCTATGGATGAAGTGGACGCACCGAAGATACGCGTGGGTCAATCTGCCCGTGTTTCACTGGATGCGTTACCGGGCAGATCAATAGCCGGGCACGTGAAACGTATTGCGCCTTATGTGGTTGCGGTAGAAAAACAGGCACGAACCGTTGATATAGAAGTTTCGCTGGATAACATTGATGACAGTAAGCAATTATTGGTTGGCTATAGTGCAGATGTAGAAGTCGTATTGGATAGCCACGACAACGTATTGCGAGTACCAACTTCCACCTTATTAGAAGGCAATAAGGTTTTGCTTTATCAGCCAGTCACCAAAAAGCTGGAAGAGCGCACAATTAAGGCTGGCATCACTAACTGGGAATATACAGAAGTTCTGGACGGACTGAAACAGGGTGACCGCATCGTGGCTAGTTTGGAACGCGAAGGTGTAAAAGCAGGTGTTGCGGTGAAGCCGGAAGCAAACTCTGAAAAATAAAAGCGAAATAATTCTAAATGTCTGATGAAACTCTCATCTCACTTAATGGCATAGACCGTACTTTTACGCTCGGTGATAGCCAGGTACATGCTTTGCGCAATGTAAATTTAACCATTACGCACGGCGAATACATCGCGGTAATGGGACCTTCCGGCTCTGGTAAATCGACTTTATTAAATTTAATCGGCTTGTTAGACCGTGCAGATGCGGGTACCTATAGATTGGAAGGCCGTGATGTCACCACACTGGCCCCCAATGAGCAGGCTAAGGTGCGCAGCGAAAGCATCGGTTTTATATTCCAGAGCTTTCATTTGGTGCCACGGCTTACCGCTGCCGCCAATATAGAGTTGCCCCTCACTTTATCTGGCATGCCTGCATCTGAGCGGACAAAACGTGTAGCGCAAGCGCTCAAAGAATATAACCTGACTGACAGGGCGAAGCATCGTCCTAATGAACTTTCAGGCGGGCAACGGCAACGGGTTGCAATTGCCCGTGCCACCATATTGCGGCCAATGGTGCTACTGGCCGACGAGCCGACGGGTAACCTTGACCGCACGACTGGTGAAGAAGTGGTTAGGTTGCTAGAGGCGCTGAACAGCCAGGGTATGACGTTGATTGTTGTTACCCACGACCATGCGTTGGGCGCGCGTGCGCGGCGGCAAATAAGAATGGAAGATGGCAGTATTGTAAGTGATGTTACGAATACACCTGAGCCTGCTACCTCAGGCGAAGCTAGCGCAAATATAGAAACTGCAAATATGGCAAGCCCAAATATAGACACTCAGAATCCGGTCAGTTGACCTGCAGGGAGTTGTATTGAAAATCTCTGATTCATTACGTTACGCCAGTGATGCTGCCACAGGAACGCCTTTACGTACAGGTCTACTGATGCTGGCGATGTCAATTGGCGTGGCCGCAGTGGTTATTCTTACCGCGTTGGGCGATGGCGCGCGGCGGTATGTAGTGAATGAGTTTTCTTCAATTGGCAGCAATTTAGTGATTGTACTGCCTGGTCGCTCGGAAACCCGCGGATTTAACCCGGCTAACCTTATTACCAGCACTCCCAGAGATTTAACCGTAGACGATGCAGCCGCGCTACTACGGTTGCCAGGGGTGTTGCGGATTTCGCCTCTTGTCGTGGGTACGACTGAAATCAATGCTGCCGGAAAGCTGCGTGAAGCCATGCTGGTAGGCACTAATGATGATTTTATTCACGTGCGCCAAATGAAACTGGCACTGGGGCGTTTTCTTTCCAAAGATGAAGCAGGCCGTGGCTCGGCAGAGGTGGTGTTAGGTGCGGTGATACGCAGTGAACTTTTTGGTGAAGAAAGTCCGCTGGGAAAAACGGTTCGGGTTGGGGATAGGCGGCTACGTGTAGTTGGTGTGCTGAGCAGTGGTGGGCAAGGTTTTGGCATGTCATCCGATGAGCTGCTGATTGTGCCAGTGGCTACTGCACAAGCCATGCTTAACACTAATACGTTGTTTCGCATTATGGTTGAGGCACGCAATCGTGAGTATATTGGTGAGGTAAAAGCGCGTGTACTGAAAATGATTACCCAGCGTCATGAAGGTGAAGAGGATGTGACCGTTATCTCACAAGATGCCGTACTGGAAACGTTTGATAGAATTTTAAATGTACTCACACTTGGCGTGGCTGGTATTGCTGCAATAAGCCTCGCAGTAGCAGGTATTCTGGTGATGAACGTGATGCTGGTATCTGTGGCACAGCGCACAGGTGAAATCGGATTGCTTAAAGCCCTGGGCGCTACTTCTGCCGCGGTTCGTCAGTTATTTATGATGGAAGCGGTTATATTATCACTTACAGGCGGTTTGTTAGGCACAGGCTTAGGGTATCTGGGCGCTGCATTACTACGATATCTTTATCCT
>PHCL01000436.1 GCA_002842195.1 Betaproteobacteria bacterium HGW-Betaproteobacteria-20
CAGTCAATTGCTGCCAATGCAACACCGTTGCGTATTAGCGAGACACGCTACTTTACCAGCAAGCATGATGAAGTTTCCAGCACGACATTCAAGCGTAAAAGTATCGGTAGTGCGGCTAACTGTGTGGCTTGTCATCAGGGTGCAGAAAAAGGTGATTTTTCTGAGTCGCAAGTGAAGATTCCGCGTTAATATGAGCGGATGAGAGTTTTACTGGTTGAAGATGATGCCCTGCTGGGCGATGGTGTTAAAGCTGGATTAAAGCAAGCCGGGTTTGCCGTGGACTGGACACAGGATGGTCAAGCGGCAAAGCTGGCGCTGGAAACTGAAGAATATGCGGTACTGGTGCTGGATCTGGGCTTACCAAAATTAAGTGGTACGGAACTGCTTAAATGGTTACGCGAGCGTGAGTCAAAAATGCCCGTGCTAATTCTTACCGCACGTGATACGGTGGCAGACCGGGTCACGGGCCTGAATGCAGGTGCGGATGATTACCTGATTAAACCGTTTGATCTGGATGAGTTGATTGCCCGCTTGAATGCCTTATTGCGCCGCAGTGCCGGTCAGGTAACATTGACATTGCAGCATAGAGATATTGAACTCACGCCATCCACGCATCACGTCAGTAAAAACGGGTTGACGGTGGAGCTTTCGGCGAGGGAATTTACTTTGTTACATGAGCTTTTGCTGCATGTTGGCCGTGTGCAATCACGTGAGCAACTGGAGCAGCATCTCTATGGCTGGGGTGAAGAGGTCGAAAGTAATTCGGTAGAAGTGCATATTCATCATTTGCGTAAAAAATTGGGAGCTGAATTGATACGTACCTTGCGGGGCGTGGGCTATGTCATTGATAAAGCCGGCAATTCTAAACCATTGACCAAATCATGAATTCCTTACGCTTACGCCTTATTTTATTATTGTCTATCGGCTTGGGCATTGCTTGGCTAGTGGCTGCGTGGTTCACTCACATGGAGTCGCGGCATGAGATTGATGAATTATTTGACGCGCAGCTTGCACAATCCGCCCAGGTATTACTAGGTACAACTCGCCACGAACTGCACGAACGGGTTGAGCATGGTGAGGATGAAGTCACGATTATCCATGAATATGAGCAAAAGCTGGCCTTCCAG
>PHCL01000040.1 GCA_002842195.1 Betaproteobacteria bacterium HGW-Betaproteobacteria-20
ACCGCTCACCAAGCCTCGGTTTTATCCAATCGTGTACTAGCCATTAAAGAGTCCCCGACCCTCGCCATCACCGCAAAAGCGGGCAAATACAAAGCTGAAGGCCGCCCTATTATTGGCTTGGCGGCAGGTGAGCCAGATTTTGATACACCGCAACACATTAAAGATGCTGCAAAAACAGCCATTGATAATGGCTTCACCAAATATACGCCGGTTGCCGGCATTCCCAGCCTTAAAAAAGCCATCGTCAATAAATTCAAAAATGAAAATGGTTTTGATTACGCGCTAAACGAAGTCATCGTCGGCGTAGGCGGCAAGCAAACCATCTTTAATCTTTGCCTCGCTGTGTTAAATAAAGGCGATGAAGTGATTATCCCAGCACCTTACTGGGTGTCATATGCAGATATTGCTTTAGTTGCAGAAGCCACACCCGTCATCATTGAATGTGGTATCGAGCAAGGCTTTAAACTGCTACCAGCGCAGTTAGAAGCCGCCATTACGCCAAAAACAAAAATCTTTATGATTAACTCGCCATCTAACCCCACCGGCGCGGTTTACACTTTGGACGAACTTAAAGCCTTGGGCGAAGTATTGCTCAAATATCCGCATGTACTGGTCGCCACGGATGATATGTACGAACATGTGAATTTAACAGGCGAAAAATTTTACAATATACTCAACGCCGCGCCGGCGCTTAAAGATCGCTGCATCGTACTTAACGGCGTTTCTAAAGCCTATTCCATGACAGGATGGCGTATCGGCTATGCCGCAGGCCCGGCTTACATCATCAAAGCCATGGAAATTTTACAAAGCCAATCAACCAGCAACGCCACCTCAATATCGCAAGTAGCCGCGCAAGCCGCGCTGGAAGGCTCGCAAGATTGCATTACCCCCATGGTAACCGCATTTAAAGAGCGCCACAGCTACGTCGTCAACCGTTTCAACACCATGCCAGGCATCAGCTGCTTAATGGCTGGTGGCGCATTCTATGCATTCCCGGATGCGCGCACTGCAATTGCCAACCTACATCAATCAGGAAAAATAAAAGCCGCCACCGACATGGCCTTAGCAGAATATTTGCTAGAAGAATTTGATGTAGCCGTAGTGCCAGGCTCAGCCTTTGGCGCAGAAGGTTACTTCCGCATTTCATTCGCCACCAGCATGGATAATCTACGCGTAGCACTTGATAGAATTGAAAAAGCACTCAACTAAATGCTGAGTTGAGTGCTTTTAGCTGACCCCAAAAATAACGTCATGATATGCCAAGATAATTGGTCGCTCCCACAAAAAACAATTCGTGACTGTTATTATTGATGAGACCTGCCTTCAATAACCGTTTCCATTCTTTCGCTTTAATCAGTTAAGTTAAATTATTTATCTCCACCGAATAAATTTTTAATAGAATCCACCGCGCCAGCCGCCTTAATACCAAGACTAGTACCAACACCTGGACCCAAAATAGCCGTTCCTGCTGCTGCGCCGACCAGTGCCATTTTAGAAGGCAACACGACTGGATCTTTGAGCGTACCAGAAACATTTAATGGAATGGCGACCAAACCTACACTGTTTTTTACTTTTACTTCTACAACTCCATCCAATTGTTTATTGGATTTAACCTCAATTTGCCCAGTTGCGGCAAGCAAACCAGAACTGATATTCAAATCTCGCAAATGATATTGCTTGCCTGACACTTTCAGTAAGCCAGAAAACGTATCAAACTGCGTTTCACCGCCGCTTTGATTTTGCTTAATCAACAAACTAGCCACTTTTACTAAATCCAAACCATGTAATATGCCTTGATTGATTTTAAATTTAAAACTGGCTTGCAAGCGTTCTGCTAATTGCCCAACTTCTTTAGCTGAAGCAGAAAAATCACCATCACCAAACAAATTTCCGCTCAAATAAACAGTTCGGCTCATCATGCTACTGGGTTGTTTAACGGATAAATTCATAACGTTCAAATGACCATTGGCCTTCCAATTTTCTGCGCCCTTATTTTCTTGCCAAGTTAATACCGCATCTCCCACTAATTTTCCACCATAAAGCGCAACATCAATTTTAGGTATTGTTAATCGGTTACCTTTAAGCTGCATTTCAACCTTTGCTTTATCAATCAACAACGGCAACCCAACTGGCAACGTCCACTTATCTGCATTCACCGTGATTAAACGTGCATCTCCATCTGGCACAATATCCGCTTTAAGATTACCATCCAAGCTTTCTATCAGCGCAGAATCCAACTGATTCAGCTCAGTTAATACAATTTCAGCATTAAGCATGGGTAACTGAATATCAGGCCAAGCCAATTGCATTTCATCGATATTAATATGACTCACATTTACTGCCGCAGCTTCCGCACCTTCTGGACTTTTAGCAGACAGCGCAGAGATAATGGTTAAAGCCGTTTTTTTAATAATAGGCTTGGTCACTTTCAAGTTAATCTGTTTGGTTTCAGAAAACAAAGAACTTAATGTTGGCACAATCACCAATTTCTCAATCTTTACATCTTGATTCTCACCAATAACAATATCGCCAGCGACTAATCGGGGGCTAGGCAAAAAACGCAAATGACCATTTGCAATCGTTACAGGTACGCCTAACTTTTCGCTGGCAATGCGCTCAGCCTTCTGCAAATAAGTCTGCATAGGCACTAAAAAAGGCAAGATAAATAACACAACAATTAAAAGCCCTAATGCAAGTGCTATTTTTTTATATTTTTTCATTAATAAACCTATAAATTATTGAATGTAACGATTGACCAAAAAGCACTTAGCCAGTATTATCACGCCTTCGTGATTGTAACCGATTCCTCGATAGCTCAGTCGGTAGAGCAACGGACTGTTAATCCGTGTGTCCCTGGTTCGAGCCCAGGTCGAGGAGCCAAAAATTTAAGCCCTGCAGAAATGTGGGGCTTTTTCTATTTCAGCCAGCGAGTATAAGTTTAAGAACGACTCGGGCGCAAGACATGATCACTTCGAAGCTGTTTTGGCAGTCTAGGAGACTAGTGGGTGATCACAGTGAGTTTCAACAAATAAAGGAGCAATACCAGTGACCAACGCACAACGTAGAGCACTCAGTCGTATGGCTGAAATGAATGCATCAAGTAACGACAGTAAGCCTAAACCAACGCACAGCAGCGCGTTCTGCCCGCATGAGGCAGGCGCGTATTACCTGGTAACGGTGGAGACTGTCGGTAAGATCATTAATCTACTAGCCATGGAAATCGAGCCGCCTGTTAAAACCTACACCATCAACACCATTCATTTTGAACAGGATGCCGTTACTGGCAAATGGATCTGGTTTGATGGTAAGGAAATGCTTTCCCCACGCAAAAACCAGGAGAGTTGGCGTCTTGGCAGTAAGAAGTTATATGACACTCGCGAAGGCGCCGAGGCTGAACTTCAGCGCTTGATGGCCAAAAACGGTGACCGGGTGACCAAGGTACATGACCTGCCAGACGATGTGACTAAACTAAAAAAGATCCGTAGTGCCCACCATCCAGACCGCAATAACCCCGATTCAGACCACGATCTCTATCAGGCGGTTATCGAGAAAATTGACAGGATGCGTGCGGTGAGTGTGTGAACCACACCATAACTTGATCGAAAAACCCACCTTTACCCAGTGGGTTTTTTATGGCGGTTGCAACTAGATTGCGCAAGGTATTTTCATCATTTGCTACCCAATATGCAATCGTGTCCCATAAGTACGCCTCCATCGCAGAAATTACAGCGCCGTGCGCTAACTGAGTAGTGAATTGAATTGATTGTGGATTTCCTGTTACAGTCAAAATAGCTTCAATTATTTCAAAGCTTCGTCTGCCACTGCTGCCACGTCTATACCATTGCATTTAATAATTTTTGCGTTTGAACAGGTAAACTCTAGACTTTCTGAAAGATTTTTTGCCCGCCTAAAATAGACCTTCGAAGGTTCTATAAGGCCCAGTCCTTTTGCAGCTACAGCGAGATAATAGTATGAAAGATCAAATTCATATCCTGTTTTGATGACAGTCTGCACCAACTCGCGCCAGTCTTGTTTATCATACAGCTTCTTTAAGTCTGACTGATTCATATAAAATTTTAAACTACAGGTTTTACACGTCAATTCAAGCGCGCCTTGTAGGAAAGACTCATAGTCTGGAGAATAAAAAGCCATAGCTTGAGTTGAATCAACTGTAGATAATTCTGCTAGTGATGAGCCCTCAGTTATGACTCTGACATTTGATGAAGAAAAGTCTGCGGAATCCCTAGCGGTTCGTACATATTGATAGGTTGGCTTGTAATCTACATACAAGGGTGCTCTCGCCTCGTAAATCTTCTTCATAGGCTCTTGTAATGCTTGCAATGATTCTATTCGGTTTGGAGGTGAAGGGTGTGTGCTAAAAAAATCACCCTTACCCTTACTTCCAGTTGTGTCCATCATTTTTTGCCATAATGTTACAGCAGCTTCTGGGTTATAACCTGCCTGCGCCGCAAGCTCAATACCAAGCTTATCAGCTTCATTTTCTGCGCCCCTACTGTTTGGCAGAGTAACAAAAGCAGCGCCGGCCAGAACTGCTGCATCTTGAACAATACGCTGGTTATTACTTCTTTGTTGCGAAGAACCACTTCTATCAGATGCGGCAACGGCCACCGTTACAGTCGCAACCGCAATTTTGGTTAATATATCCACAGACATCTTTTCTGCGGTGTGGTTAGCTAGAGCATGTGAAATTTCGTGACCCATCACTTGAGCTAATTCATCATCAGTCGGATTAACCTTATCAAGAAGTCCTGTATAGATCGCCATTTTTCCACCAGCCATACAAAAGGCATTCACATCTTCTGACTCGATAACATTAACCTGCCACTGCCATTTTTGAGAATCAGGTCTATATAACACTGCACGCTCCACCAACCGATTAGTGATTTTTTGAACGCGCTCATTAACAATTGGATCACTACTTATTTTGCTATTCTTGTCATAAGAATCAATCATTGACTCATAGAGTTTTGAGCTTTTGGTAATGGCTGCAGATTCAGATACCAGAATGAGCTGACTTCTCCCTGTCATGCTATTCGTTACACATCCAGACATTGAAAGTAATAGTAGTACAAGAGCGGAAATTTTCATTTTTTTCTCATTATTTTTATGGTTGTAGACGCTAATATATACCTACAGCGAACACGATATTAACTTCTTAACCTTTGTTGAATTACACTTCAGATAAGCCAACATTGTATATGTTCAGGTGACCCACCTACAGTATCTGCTCTCTTGATTGTTATTTCTTTGTAAGGTTTTTATAAGCACCTAATATTGCACCAACTGTAGCCCCAAGAACGGGGCCCATCACTTTTAATTGGTTTAATATTCATTAACGTTCTCCACGTTAATTTGATCATGCTGTGCATGCGTGCCAATGAACTTCACCCACAAAATGCCTGCCCGATATTGGATTTCCACCACTAGACGATATTTATTGCCAGCAACATTAAATACCTCACGGTCGTCGCCACAGATGCTGGCGTTTCTATAATGCGCTTTTATGTCTTGTGGTGTCGTCCAGTTAGCTTGAACCGCATAGCGAAAATCAGTGTTACGGGTCCAACTTGAGACGTTTACATAATTTTATTAACTGACGGCTAGTCCCCATAGCCGTCATTTAACATGCCATTATGAGCGCATTATTAAATAGGTTCTAAGCCTTGTTTACCAATAATTTTCCACTGTAATTTGGCCTGGTTCAAAACGACGATGTTTTTTTAAGCCACGTTCAGTCAGTGTGTTGTTTGTTTCTTTAACCATTTGTGGATTGCCACAAAGCATAACCTGGCTGTCTTCTGCACTAATTCCAATTCCGGCACGTGCTTCCAGTCGACCATCAATAATAGCCTGCGGGATACGGCCAGTCATTGCGAAATCTGAAGATTCGCGGCTAAGGAACGGAATGTAAGAAAACTGCCCAGGATGCATCGCTAAAATTTGTGTAATTCTCTCCTGATAACAAAGGTCGGATAATGTCCGCACGGCATATACCAGAATCGCCCGCTCGAAGCGCTGCCAGGGTTTATCCGTCATTAACATCGAGAGAAAAGGTCCAACACCGGTGCCGGTGGCCATCAGCCACAGATGCTTTGCCTGAGGCACTTCATCAAGAATCATGAAGCCATGTGCGCGTGTGGCAATTTGAATGTTGTCACCAGGTTTAAGGTTAACCAAATGGGATGTCAGCAGGCCATTCGGCACTTCAATGTAGAAAAGTTCCAGTGGCTGACTATCAGGTGGGTTCACTAAAGAATATGGCCTGCCTACCAACTCTCCATTAATTTCCAGCGCAATCTTAACAAACTGCCCAGCTTCAAATGGCTCAATATCAGACTCAACATAAAGTGAATACAGCGTATTGTTCCACTGCTTATGTTCAACCACTTTACCAACATTCCAGGCGGACATAACTTACTCCTAAATACCCAGCAATTTTCTCAATTATATGCTGTATATTAGTTTAAATATAATCTAGCTGCTCTAAATCTATGGCCGAATCAATTGAATTTATTGGAATTTGATACGATATGATACAAGGAAAAACTTATTAATGGTGACGGAGGGCTTCGAATATCGCCTTGAAAGCCCTGTATTTACAAGCATTGAATAATTCTGTCATTCAGTTTATACCTATTTTTATACCTATTTTGCCTTGCTTACACTGTTTATTGCATCAATCATAATCAATAAGAAGTGTCGTGTTATATCCTACTATTCCACCACAACTTAATCAATAAAATATCTTTTTATGGTTACATTTATATAACTGAATGAGTGTGAGGGGTTTACTAAAAACAGGTGCTTTTATTTTCCGAGTACTCCCTGTTGTAATTTCGCGGATGTGTGAATTTAGGTAAGTTAGTGGTGTCCTTAAAAGTAAACTCTTTGACTTTTACCATGCCACCACCTTAAATAAAAGATGATTATATTTACCTGCAAGTCCTTGTTATTAATTATTATTTAATAGATAACCTTTACCCTACTTCAACTAAACTACCTATGTTTCTCAGCACACTCCGAACTGTCTGTTTTCATGCAACATATATAACTCCATCCTGAATCACTACTTAACTCTTTTGAGTTTGCATAGCTATAAGCCATTACGCCACATTGCTTTAATCCGTCTGAAACTCCTAAGTAATACTCTTTTTCAGCATTGGGAAAATAAAAATATGCGTTGTATGTTGCACTTTCAATTTGATTGCACGTAAAGTTTGAATATTCCCTACATTCATCACTACAACCAATTAGAGCGAATGTAGCCAAGATAAATATAATATTTTGTCTTATTATCATATTGCTGCGCTTACTAATTAGCACAATTTTTTCGCTCCCATTTATCTTTAGCTTTCGCTTCAGCTTTAGTCTGCCATTGCATATTAGAAGCATCATCTAAGCCCCCACAAGCTAACGGTTTGACGTGATCAATGATGTAATCAGGGCATGAGCCTTTTATGCCTCCAGTTGAGGGGCATGGGTGCGAGTATTTGAAAATTGATTTAGCCTTTTGGTTTCTATGTTGTTCGGCTTGTGCATTGAATGAAGCCATAACAAAAATTAACAATAATAACTTCATCATTTCTTTATAAATCCTTGTGATAAATTAACTTTAAAATACCAAATTAAGACTTTTTGAGTAATAATTATTTGAATCAAAAAATTCAATAATAATAGTGAGCTTAATATGCGTAAAAATAAGTTTTATATATTCATGTGTTTAATTTTATTCTCTAACTTATCTTTAGCAGAAATATATAAAGATTTTTTACCTTATGATAGTTTAGCCACAATTAAAACTAAATATCCAAATGCAAAACTCGACCCAATTAAAGCCGCCTGGCTTAAAGACGATGAAGCATTCATTGGCTTGTCAGGTGTTGGAATTTTAGGTAGTACTAATTTAAAATTTTCGACTAGTGATAACTTTCTTAAAATGCTTATTACATATAATCAGGATCAGATTGATAAAAACCCAACTGCAGATAATTCAATAAATGAAGAGCGCATTAAAAAATATAATGAATCTTTGAATTTACCGCTTGATGATAGGTTAACTTTGGACTGGTTACGGTGGATTTCACCAGACCCTATTCCACTAGAGCGATTAATTAGTAAATATGGCAAACCAGATAAGTTTGATTTTCTTGCCGATACATTCCAACCATATTGCCTATGGGATAAAAAAGGCGTTTTAGCCAATCTAAGCGATGATAAAAAATTTGTATATTCAATTGAATATTATTTCACTGATGAAGATAGAAATATAACTAAACCAGCACCCAAACAAAACAACAAACCTGTTGTAAAGGAA
>PHCL01000437.1 GCA_002842195.1 Betaproteobacteria bacterium HGW-Betaproteobacteria-20
GATAAAGGCTCTCAGGGCAGTTAAATTCTCTCGTAGGTTTTTTTGTGGTAATTTATAGTTGATTTTTTAAATAATGGCAGTAAAGCCATTGAAAAAGTCGTCAGTAGGAGCGACGGGCCGTCGCTCCTACTGGTGTGCTTCAATTGGCTATGTGCAGCATGACATTGTTTTTGGAATTAGCTATATACGGTGTTTGTCCGTTAAAAAAAGTGTCTTTAAAGCCGCTGGATTCTGCATTGATTAGAGAGATTCGTTAAAGTGGTCAAAACCGGTATCTTTAAAGTCTAAAATCTCATCATTAGCGCCGCGTATTATCAATCCTGTGTTGTTTGTAATTTTCCCGATAGTGCTTAAGGTTAAATTTAGTGTGCTACTTAGTGCAGTAATTTCAGCATGTTTTTCTGCGGGTGCAGTAAAGCATAATTCATAATCATCGCCACCTGCAAGCACCATTTTTTTTACTTGCTCCAGCTGAAATCTGCCACAGACAGTGTCGGATATTGGGAGTTGCTTTAAAAATATAGTTGCCCCGACTTCAGACATTTCTAAAATATGCCCTAAATCGGCCAATAATCCATCAGAAATATCAATAGCGCTGGTGGCTAAGCCATGCAATGCGAGACCTAACGCTACTCTTGGCTGCGGCATGTGCAGTGCGTTGGTTATTTTGCAAAACTCGACCGCACTCAAATCAAATCGTTTTTGCATGACCGCTAAAGCCATCGCAGCATCGCCTAGCGTACCGCTCACCCAAATTTCATCACCCGGCATTGCGCCACTACGCTTAATGGCCTTGCCAGCAGGCACTTCGCCCATGATTTGTACGCTGATTGCTAAAGGTCCGCGTGTAGTGTCACCACCAATCAGGTCCACATTAAATGCGTCAGCGCAGGCAAAAAATCCACCTGAAAATTCAGCCAGCCAGGAGTCATTCACTTCCGGTAAAGCAATGCTTAAGGTTGTCCATTTTGGATTTGCGCCCATGGCAGCCATATCAGATACATTCACTGCGAGTGATTTCCAGCCTAATTGATAAGCATCGCAGTCTGCAAAAAAGTGTACACCAGCGACCAGCATGTCTGCTGAAATTGCTAATTCCATGTTTTTTGATACGGAAATTA
>PHCL01000041.1 GCA_002842195.1 Betaproteobacteria bacterium HGW-Betaproteobacteria-20
GTAATGGCGTATACAAGCGCGTCTAACACCGCACCGCGATTACCGCCCGAAAAGAAAAAGTCTGTATTCGGGGTGATTTTGAATGGCGGCTCTTTTAAGCCAAAGTGTGGATAATACAAATTTTTTTCGCTATATGTATTGGTGCAATGGTCTAGTTTTCGCCTGTTGTACTCATGCGACTATACAAAGTGGTGCGATTTACATTCAGCAATTTTGCAGCTTGACTTAAATTACCATGCGTCATTTGCATTGCTGCTTCAATATAGGCTTTTTCCCAAGTTTTAAGCACTTCGTCCAAGCTCACATTGGCTTGGCGTTGCAGGTGACGCTGTGCTTGTGCCATCAAGCTCGATTCGTCATTAAAATTTATCGACTCAGAATTTGACCCTGTTGACTCGGGTTCAGATAAATCAAACTCGGCAACCAGATCTTTAGCTTTGATTGTTTTTCCTGCATATTTTGCGATTAAACGAATAACGATATTTCTAAGCTCCCGCACATTCCCTGGAAACTTGTAATCCAGCCAACATGCCTGTGCCGCTTCATCCAAAACAAACGGCGCTTGTCCAATTTGCTTAGCGTAAAATTCAGTGAAATGATTGCGCAACAACTGCTTGTCTTCAGCTAAATCACGTAGTGGCGGCACATGCACGGCAAATACGCTTAAACGGTGATATAAATCAGACCTGAACTTGCCTGCACGCACTTCTGCACGTAAATCACGATTAGTCGCCGCCACAATGCGTGCCTGACTTTTACGCGTTTGCGTTTCGCCTATACGCTGGTATTCACCATTTTCTAACACCCGCAGCAACTTGGCTTGAAGCTCGAGTGGCAATTCGCCAATTTCATCCAAAAATAACGTGCCTTCACTTGCATCTTCAAAATAACCGGCATGCGCCGCAACAGCACCAGTAAATGCGCCTTTAGTATGGCCAAATAGTATAGATTCAGCCAATAATGGAGAAATTGCCGCGCAATTAATTGATAAATAAGGCTGTAAAACACGCTTGCTTGCATAATGAAAACTACCGGCAACCAACTCTTTGCCGCTACCCGACTCACCTTCAATCAAAACTGGGAATGGCGAGTCTGCAAACTGTGTAATTTGCATGCGCAAGGCTTGCATAGGCAGACTATCGCCGAGTAAGCCATCATATTTTTGCTCGGCTTTTATCTCATTCAGCTCAACATCCTGCACTTTGAGCGACTTTAACAACATGTCTTTTAATTTTTCAACATCGCAAGGCTTGGCAATAAAATCTACCGCACCCAACGATAGCGCACGTTTCACGTTTGCATCGTCGCTTTGGCCGGACAGCACATGTATTTTGATGGTAGGAGAATGTGCCAACAACGCACTGATGACCTTAAAACCTTCTTCAGGCGTGTGTGGCGATGGCGGTAAACCTAAGTCAACCAAAGCCAAAGCTGGCGGCTCATCCCGTTGCAGCAACAAACTTTTCAACTGCGCATGCGATTCAGCTACACATACTTCAAAATGTTTACTTAATACAAAATGTAACGTATCCGTAATTAAAGGATCATCATCAATAATCATTAAAACAGGACGAAGTGCCGCCATCAACTATACCTTTACATGAAATTTAACAACTACAACAATCAACGCTACTATAGCCTTAAAGACTTTTGGTATCAATTATTTGCTGTAGGAATTTCAAAGTTTACGACTGCCGGATGGCGAATATGTCTGGATATAGTGAAATAAAAGCAACTTTAGTCATCAAGTGCCAATTTTGAACGCGCGTCTAATATGTCACGTAACAGCATAATTTCCTGAAATACTTCAGTGCCGAACCCAATGCGTTCAGTGCTTCGGTTGTCCATTAGCAGCTGGTCTAAATAGGCTTTTGTTTCAGGCATATCGTCCGATACCTTTCCCTCAGCAAGCCAAAGCTTGGTTAATTTTTCAATAATATGGGGAAACTCATCTAAACTTGTTGCAACCTCTATAGGCGCCAGTGTGGCTTCCCACTGTGGCATCATAACGTTAAAGTTTTCATGCAAGTGTTGTGCATTCTCCAGGAAATCTTCTTTTTGATTGCTATCCCGATAAATGTTTAATAAACAAAACCAAAGATGTAAAGTTGCTTTAGGCGTTTCCTGAATTTGTGTTCTTAACAGCGCAATCGCTTCCTTCAGGCGATTTAAGTTGATGTAAATTTTGGCTTTTTCCAGCGCCAATTCAATTTCTTCTTTCTTTTTTAAATCAACAATATGCGCTGATTCCAAGCCAGGCATGCTTCCGGAAAACTCTTCTTGAGCTACAGATGTAACTATCGCCGACTCTTCGATAACAGGCTGTTCTGCCGAAGTATCATTTTTAGTCATGGCTGGTTTTTTAGCGGCTTTTGATTTAACAGCAGTCGCCGAATTAAAGCTTTTCATTTTCCTGAAAACACATAAACCCAAGAATATGCTAAGCGCTAAAACTAATAACAAAATCGACGCCCATAGATACCATAAAATGGATTCTGGCGCCTGTGCGCGAGGCGGAGTGGCTTTTATTGGCGTGAATATTGGTGCAACTGCTTGCGTAGCTTCGGTGGTATGATTTTTTGTAAGTGTATCTGCAGGCAATTTGTTTTGTGTGTGTAGCTCTTTGCTTTGCTTGATAAGCTTATTTTTTGCTTCAACCATTGCCAAGGCGCGGTCCATAATGCTTAACAATTCAGATTTAAGCACTGCAAATTTTTGCTGTAAGTTTGCTAATTTGCTATTGAGCTTTTCCAACTCCAATTTAAAATGCGCATTTTTTTTCACCAAGTCATCATAAATTTCCTGTATTTTCGCGCTAATTTCAAATTTTGCATCATTTTGTAAATCATAATTTTCACGCAAAATCGGCTTCAAACGATAGTTGCTGATTTTATTTTTTAATGGCGCATGTTTAATACGATCGCTATGCTTTGCTAAGGATCTGATATTCGGAATAATGATTAAATTAGACTGGTCCGAAGTAGATGTTGCGTTAAGGCTGGGATGAATTTTGTGACTTAACTGCAATGTTTTCACAGTAAATCGCTGCTGCATTATTTTATTTTTTGGATAAAATAATGCCGCTAAATCCGCAACACTTTCACCTGGTAATACTGGCCACAGCATAGTGTTATTATTTGCAACTCCCTCGTCTGATTGCTCAAATGAAAGTAACAAACTTTCATTTGATGCAGAGGCTTCTTGGTCTGCAGTTTGCGCTAACAGAAAATTACTCTGAAAAGCAATCAGCACAATAAACACAAAATTTTGATAGCGTCGCACGATATAACCTGTATGGGTAATTTGACTATAAACTCTGATAAATTTTATCGAGCTGCATTTCATCAACTGCAACCGAGTTATATTCAGCAATTTTTACATCATGTCTTTGAGTAATCATTGCATAGCGCTGACTTGCGCTGAATATGAAATCTTGTTGCGATTCTTTGTTAAGTAGGTATGGCATTGCATTCATTTCAAAGTGGTTATCATGATGAATAAAAGGCAATGAGTGTGCCAATAATTTTTCAGATAGAAATAAATTTAACCTATTGATTATAAAAGGATAATATATTTCAATAAAATTGAATGCTTTGCTTTTTGTTGTGTAGTCAGCACAAAGTGTTGAAATTTCGTCAATAATTGTTGTTTAAATTCCAACAGTTATATCATTACAACTAGGCAGATATGGCGCTTGGGGGGCGAATCTGGGTAGTACAGATTCTAGAATAGGGAAGAATGATAGTGGTGATGGTCAGAGATAAACCATTAAAAACCATATGACCGTTAACGGCTAATATAAAACGAAGCGCCTGAGATAGCGCCTACATACACTAAGAAATCAAATCATCACTATCTTTAAAAACTGATGTGTCAATAAATTTGATATTTAGCTAACTCAGTAGCTAGTGTCAAACTCAGTGTAACGACCAGAGTCAGCATCAGCATGATTTTTTGTCTTAACTAGCAAAACCGCTAAACCAACAAGGATAGTGACTACAGCTAGAGTGGTAATAACCGGATAGTCATTCGCCAATTGGCTTACTTTCTGTCTAGCAGTTGATTTGGTCTTATGTAACAGGATATTAGGCTTATTCATTTAATTTACCATTTTGTATATCAGGCAACGGCCAGATATACATGTCAATTAAGTTTAAGGAAGTACAAATTTGATGGGGTGGCTGATGGGGCTCGAACCCACGACAACAGGAATCACAATCCTGGACTCTACCAACTGAGCTACAGCCACCATAGAGACTTTAACAAACTGGTCTGCCCGACAGGAATCGAACCTGTAACCCCCAGCTTAGAAGGCTGGTGCTCTATCCGGTTGAGCTACGGGCAGATTATGATTACAAGGGTTACACTAACAATATAATGTAAATTATCGGGCTGACTTTACCTTAAATTGTTGAATATTTTCATATTCAACAATTTAAAAGATTTGGTCGGCGTGGAGAGATTCGAACTCCCGACATCCTGCTCCCAAAGCAGGCGCGCTACCAGGCTACGCTACACGCCGAAGGGCAGAAATATACTTGAAACCAAGCGATAGGTCAATTCTAATATGTTAAAATATTGCATTATTTTTAATATTTATAGCCATTAAGCGCACACAACCCAATGACAGCTCAAATAATAAACGGTAAAGCCATTGCCGAAGACCTTTTAAACTCCATTAAAACACGCATCAGTAGCCGCCTTCAGGCCAAAAAACGCGCGCCTGGCCTCGCCGTTATATTAGTCGGTGGCGACCCTGCCTCGACTATTTACGTGCGTAATAAGCGTTTGGCTTGTGAAAAAGTGGGGATTATTTCTAGCGCTTATGACTTACCTGCCACCACTACTGAAGCTGAATTGCTGGCGCTGATTGAAAAATTGAATCGGGACGACAGCATCGACGGCATTCTTGTGCAATCGCCATTGCCACCGCAGATTAAAGATGAACACATCATAGAGTGTATCAGCCCGAACAAAGATGTTGACGGGTTTCACCCTTATAATATTGGCCGATTGGCCGTGCGCCAACCCACATTACGCTCTTGCACACCGTTTGGCGTAATTAAGATGCTTGAGGCTTCAAACATTTCGCTGATGGGTTTAGATGCTGTCGTTGTAGGTGTTTCTAACCACGTTGGCCGCCCCATGGCGCTAGAGCTACTTCTGGCAGGTTGCACTGTCACCAGTTGTCATCGTCATACCAAAGATTTGGCTAAAATAGTATCTAACGCAGATTTGGTGGTTGCGGCGGCGGGCAAAGCTGGGCTGATACAAGGCGCCTGGATTAAACCTGGCGCGATTGTCATTGACATTGGCATCAATCGCTTACCTAATGGCAGCCTTGTGGGCGACGTTGATTTTAAAGCCGCTAAAGAACGTGCTGCTTTCATTACACCAGTGCCAGGCGGCGTGGGCCCGATGACGGTCGCCACACTGATGGAAAATACCTTATTAGCGCTAGAGCTTCACGAAGCCAAATAAGCGAATCCGCTAGAAAATTCAGGCAATTACACATATTTTGCATCAAAGTTATATTTAGGTGTACACTCACGCGCTAAATTTATAACACGCATAATTATTAAGTAACACTTTTAAGTTTCTGAGGCATACCATGGCAGATGTTATTAATAAACAATTTACCCCTTATCAGCCTAAACCTGATGAGCAATACATGAGCAAACCGCAGCTTAATCATTTTCGTAAGATTTTGAATAACTGGAAAGAAGACCTAAGTCACGAGCTTGACCGCACGGTACATACCATGCAAGATGAAGTGACCATGTTTGCCGACCCAAACGACCGTGCCAGCCAGGAAACTGACATGACTTTAGAGCTGCGCAACCGCGACCGCGAACGCAAACTCATTAAAAAAATTGATGAAACTTTACGTGATATTGATAACGGCGATTATGGCTATTGCGAAGGCTGCGGTATTGAAATTGGCCTAAAACGCTTAGAAGCTAGACCAACCGCAACTTTGTGCATAGACTGCAAAACGCTGGATGAAATGCGCGAGAAGCAAGTAGCCAAGTAAGCAACAAAAATATTTAACGCACAACCACAATAAAAAGCCCGATTTTTCGGGCTTTTTATTGTCAAAACTCTGGCTGAAAATATCCATCTCCGGTTGTCGCCATTACCTTTAATACACCATCGCTAATGTGCATATTTAACATGGATTCAATAGCGCTGGTCTGCGAGCCTTTCTGATAGCGCCTCTCAGGGCAGTGTTTTTTCTCATGCATTTTTTTGAGGGTTTTTTTAATATTTAGTCGCCCCTGAAAAACTCCCAACTAATTGATTTAATTAGGTAATAGTTAACTTTTAATGGTATGAATTTGCCAGAAATGCAAATAACACTTTGATTTCTTGCAAATTTTAGCGTGTTTTTATGGGCCCCAAACGTCAGTCTCCTGTTTCTGGTGAATTGTTTCAGCAAGCATTGACTGCACTCATCAATCTTGAACATCCCCTACTCGAACAACAAAAAAACAACCTTGCTAAGAATTTTGATAAAGAAAAAGACCAATATAAAAAATTAAAAATATCTTTCTCTCAAGACATAAAAGATATTTTTCAAAAAGGTATTGATAACGGTAGAGAATTACTTGCAGAATCGGCTTTTTACCAAGCACTAATCACGAAAGAAAGTAGTCCTACTATCCAGTTAGATCCTGCATCCGCGCATAAAGGATTCAACTCCCCCATCAACTACATCGCTTCTTATAAAGTGACTAGCAATGCCCCTTTAGAGCAAGAATTAAAATTATTTCCGTACAAGTCTGTTAAAACCAAGAAACTTGTTAATGCACTATTAGATTGCTGTTCTATCGGCATGACGATTGGCCTAAAAGGCGGTGCATCTGGAGTTCTAGCTAGATTGATTGCTGAAAGTTTAACAAATAACCCACACAATTCTTTTCTAGAAATTAAGATGCAACCTGGGGTTTCGCACGTTAATGAGTTGATTTCTGATGAGATCTTAAAAAACAACAATACAGTTTTTTTAATCAAAAATTTCGACATCGCTCCAATATCTGTATACGGACATGACATGGTCGATGTATGCTATCTTAGAGCCTTAGATGTTAATGTTGCTTTATATCCCCAATTGATTCTTACTTATGAAGATTCAGGGCTAGGTTTAGATTTCCCCAAAGCATTAGAAAAATCTATGATCACAATAGACCTTGATAATCCAGAGTACGAAGATAATGGTCTTGATTTAGACGATTTTTTAGAATCATTAGTAGCAGTAGATAGTGACTCATCTGAAAAGTATTTTATTACCAAATTAATTGAAAAAATTCGAAAGGTAAAACCCACAATTGAGGGTGATAGATTATCTTCTTTACTAGGGTTACTGAATCATTTTTACTTGAAAAATTTACTGTAAGTATAAACGCCATCTGGTTTATGAATTATATTAATAGTCAGTTGTGGGGGTTTTAGCTTTTAATAACTTGTTTGCATTTTGAGTTGCAATATGCCTCAATATAACATTACTTAAATGTTACTCAGTTCAGTCAGTTACAATCTGCTTGAACTGAGTTGTTCATGGTCGACTAATTAGTCACGTACTAACATTTTCATTGACTCAATAATTGAAAAAGCCCGCTTGCGCGGGCTTTTTATTAACTACTAACTACAAATTACTCGTCAGCTTCTGTTTCAGCTTTAGCTTCTGCAGCAGGTGCTTCAATCAAGGCTTTCATGCTTAAGCGCACGCGGCCTTTTTCGTCAGCTTCTACCACTTTAACTTTCACAATATCGCCTTCTTTTAAGAAGTCACTCACCGCATTAACACGTTGATGTGCAATTTGTGAAATGTGCAATAAGCCATCTTTACCAGGAATTAGCGACACAATCGCACCAAAGTCGAGTAATTTAAGCACGGCGCCTTCGTACACGTTACCCACTTCAACTTCTGCGGTAATCTCTGCAATACGGCGTTGCGCTTCTGCACCTTGCTCTGGGCTGGTACATGCGATTTTCACTGTACCGTCTTCAGTAATATCAATGCTGGTACCGGTTTCTTCCGTGAGCGCGCGAATGACTGCGCCACCTTTACCGATGACATCACGGATTTTTTCTGGATTGATTTTCATGACAATAATACGTGGTGCAAAGGCTGACATTTCAGTATTTGCTGTGCTCATCGCCGCCTTCATAATGCCTAAAATATGCGTACGGCCTTCTTTAGCTTGCGCTAATGCCACCTGCATAATTTGTGCGGTAATGCCGGTAATTTTAATGTCCATTTGCAGCGCGGTAATACCGTCTTCTGTACCTGCCACTTTAAAG
>PHCL01000438.1 GCA_002842195.1 Betaproteobacteria bacterium HGW-Betaproteobacteria-20
GAAAACGGTTAGTACCTTTGATAATCAGCTTGAAGCACATATTGTCAAAGGGTTGCTGGAAAGCGAGAATATTCCTGTTTTTTTAGTGGGTGAACATTACGCATCTGTTCAGTGGGTTTATACCTTTGCGCTGGGGCATATTCGCCTGCAAGTACCGCCGAGCCAGGCTGCCAGGGCGCAAGAGATATTAGTGCAATATCGGCAAGGGCAATATCAGCAGAATTTAGAATCAGAGTTTCAACTGGCACCGTTAACTTGCAGTCATTGTGGCAGCACCGAAATTCAGGAAGTATCAGCAAGACCATCGTTAATATTTGGCGCTTTGCTGGAGGCTTTACTTTTTAAATTTGTTTTACCGCCGGTAAAATACAAGGTTTGTAAGCAATGCAAAAATAGAGTTGACGAAGCTTAATGCGTTCGCAAGTCTGCCATCTATGAAAAACTTACACGCCAACCTCTCCCGCTTTTATTTCATTTACTACTTCTTTGTCGGTGCGTTTGTACCATATTGGGGGTTGTATCTGCAATCCGAAAAATTCTCGACAGCCGATATTGGCATTCTCATGTCTTTATTTCAAATCAGCCGAATTTTCGCGCCTAATTTTTGGGGCTGGCTGGCAGACCACACTGCTAAACGTGTGGTCTGGATAAAGCTCACCGCATTGTTGGGCTTGGTGGGTTTTGTTGCAGTGTTTTGGGCACACGGTTTCTGGGCTTTGTTTTTTGTAATGGCCTCACTCAGTTTGTTTACCAGCTCCACCCTGCCGCTTTCCGAGTCACTTACTTTGGCGCACCTCGCCACCACTAACGGGCATTACAGCAGCATTCGCATGTGGGGTTCGCTGGGCTTTATTGTGGCGGCTGTGATACTGGGGTTTTTGATAGATGCTTACGGCATCAAAAGGTTGTTATATTTTATTTGCGCTGACTTTCAGGTTGCCGGAAGCAAAGATCGCCCCGCATGCACATGATGAATTTTCCATTTGGCAGGTTGTTAAGCAGCCTAATGTCATCGCTTTGCTGGTGGGCTGCGCGCTAATGGTGACGGCGCATGGTGTACTGTATAACTTTTACTCAATCTATTTGAGCGCGCATGGTTATAGTAATAGCATGATAGGTTTGCTGTGGGCCGTTGGTGTCATCTGTGAAATCTGCATTTTTATGATCATGCCAAAAATAATGGCACGTTATAGTTTAAAAACTATTTTACTCACCAGCTTGGCGCTCGCTGTGCTTCGATTTTGCATGATAGGCATTGCTGTTGATCATCTGCTGTTGTTAATCATCGCCCAAAGTCTGCATGCGGCGACTTTTGGCAGTTTTCATGCAGCCTCAGTGGAAGTCATTACGCGGTTTTTTAATGGTCGCCATCAGGCCAAAGGCCAGGCGATTTACAACAGCGTGGCTTACGGCATCGGCGGCACCATAGGCGGCGTCGCCGGCGGCTATGCCCTGCAATATGTGGGTGGGCAGATTACATTTACGTTAGCGGCTATTTTTCCGCTGTTAGGCCTATTGGTGATAGGATTAGGCCTGAAACTGAGTAATGACCAACAAAACACACAGGGGATGTTTAGATGAAACAGCAAGTGCTGCGCAGGATGATGTTATTTGCCGTGAGCATGCTTTTCGCGAACGTCTGCGCGGCGGCTACACAAGTGAATATTGTCGGGCTATTTAGCAATAAGGCGGTGGTGATTATTAACGGCGGCAAACCTAAAACCCTGAGCGTGGGCCAAACCAGCAATGGCGTTAAATTACTGGCGGCAGATAGTCAAATGGCTACCTTGCAGATTGAAGGCAAAACTACGCAACTGGGCATGGGGCAGGCGGCTTCTGTCGGCGGAAATGCCAGCAATGCGACTTCAAGTGTGACTTTATACGCTAATCGTGAAGGGCATTTTGTGTCAGATTGCCAGATTAACGGCGCAACACTCAAGTTTCTGGTAGATACCGGCGCGACCACCGTTGCACTCAATAGCGGCGATGCAAAATTTGCCAATATAGATTATAAACGCGGCGAG
>PHCL01000042.1 GCA_002842195.1 Betaproteobacteria bacterium HGW-Betaproteobacteria-20
TCGTTGTCATACGTCGTTACTCACAAAAAATTACTCCTTATATATCAAACATATACCGCGTCATAATTTTTTATTCGCGCCTAGTCTGACTTAGAAACTAGAATTAATAGAGACGGGCGCCCTAAACACAAAAACCCCTCAATTAAGACTTTTCAAAAGTCACACCCGCACATAACGCATGAAGTTTGCTTTTAGATACCAATCGCTTGAATTTTTTATTCTAAACAACAATCGTCGGCGCTTCACCTGCTTGTTGAGCACGGATATTGCCAATGTGAAATACGGTTTCACCAGCCTCATGCAGCAAGTCTATCGCTACAGCAGCATGTTCTTCAGCCACAATGACCGCCATGCCAATGCCGCAGTTAAAAGTTTTGTACATTTCAAGGTCCGCCACATTGCCCTGCGCTTGCAACCAGGCAAATAAGGGTGGCATCGCCCAACTGTCTTTTTGAATTTCGGCCGTTAGGCCTGCGGGCAATACCCGTGGAATATTTTCGGTAATGCCGCCGCCGGTAATATGCGCCATGCCTTTAACCGGTAGCGTAGCAATCAACTGCAACAAGGGTTTCACATAAATGCGCGTAGGCGCCATCACTACGTCTTTGAATTTTCTACCATGGAAGTCGGATTCAAAATCGATGCCTGATTTTTCAATCAACTTACGAATCAACGAGTAGCCATTGGAGTGCGCCCCGCTTGAAGCCAGACCTAACACCACATCGCCTTCGGCAATGGTAGTGCCGTTAATAATATTTTCTTTATCTGCACAACCCACGGCAAAACCTGCCAAGTCGTACTCGCCTGCCGGATACATGCCTGGCATTTCGGCGGTTTCACCACCCACTAGCGCACAACCGGACTGCTCGCAACCTTCGGCAATGCCCTTAATCACCTGGGCTGCCGTGCCTACCTCAAGCTTGCCACAAGCAAAATAATCCAGAAAAAATAGTGGCTCTGCACCCTGCACCAGAATATCATTGACACTCATGGCGACTAAATCTATGCCTACCGTATCATGTTTATTCAGTTCAAACGCCAGCTTCAGCTTGGTGCCTACGCCATCTGTGCCAGAAACCAGTACAGGGTTTTTGAATTTTTTAGGCATTTCAAATAACGAACCAAAGCCGCCAATGCCCGCTAATACTTCAGGGCGCATGGTGCGTTTTGCATAAGGTTTAATTTGCTCAACTAGCGCATCACCGGCTTCCATATCTACGCCTGCATCGCGGTAGCTAATTGATGTTGTATTGGTAGGGGTAGTAGTCAAAACGGCTCTCGCTTAATAATAAATAAAGGTTTTTAAATGCTTTTAGGTTGATATTCAATATATTAAGTATAATTTTAACCCATATGATGACCGAACCCAAAAAAACCGTGCCAAAAAATCTATTTATCAACAACCGCTGGCTGATTGTTACCGCGATTTTTTTATTCGTTATTTATTTACTGCTGCCCATACTAACCCCCTTTTTAATTGCCGCTATTTTGGCTTATATTTGCGACCCTTTAGTCGATAGACTTTGTCTAGTCGGCATTGGTAAATTCAAACTAGGACGCACCTTGGCCACTGTGCTTGTCATGACCAGCATTTTAGGTGCCATTACGCTTTTGTTTTTAATCCTGGTGCCACTATTGCAAAAGGAATCACTGCTCATTGCAGAGCGGTTACCCGGCATCCTCAATAATATCCGCAACCTAGTTGAACCCTGGCTGCAAAGTCATTTTGGCATTAGTTTTGCCATCGACAGCACGCAAATACAGGAAATCATCAGCAAAAACTGGAAAACTGCCGGCGGCTTATTAGGCGATATCCTTAAACTGGCAGGCAATAATGGATTGGCGCTTATCGGCGTGCTTGCCAATATTTTACTGTTGCCCGTCGTGTTATTTTATTTACTGCGTGATTGGGATGGTTTTGTGGGCCGTATCGCACAACTTATTCCGCGCAATTGGTTAAACAAAACCACCTCGATAAGTCTGGAAATTGATCAGGTATTATCAGAATTCTTACGCGGGCAACTCTCCGTAATGGCGGTGATGAGTATTTTTTATGTCGCTGGTCTATGGTTTGTTGGACTGGACATGGCATTAGCCATAGGTGTATTGGCTGGTTTACTGGGCTTTATCCCTTATTTAGGCCCGGCTTTGGGCTTGGGCCTGGCACTATTAGTGGCTGTATTGCAATTTACCAGCTTAACTCAGGTCATTCCAGTGTTACTGGTGTTCGGCCTTGGCCAATTACTGGAAAGCATGGTAATTACGCCCAAACTGGTTGGCGACCGCATTGGCTTGCACCCTGTAGTTGTTATTTTTGCCTTGCTTGCAGGCGGGCAATTGTTCGGTTTTGCCGGCGTACTACTTGCACTGCCGGTCAGTGCAGCAATTGCAGTGGGGTTACGTCACACCAAAGACAATTATCTTAATAGCGATACTTATTTAAAATAAGCGGTTGCAGCACATATTTTGCACATGAAACAACTATTACTCGACATTAAACCGGCATCGCCGCCAACGCTGCTTAACTACATTGCCGGGCGCAATGCAGAAGCACTTGCCAGCTTAGATGCTGCCCTTAACAATAAATCGCAATCAAATTTCATCTATCTGTGGGGTGAACCCGGTAGCGGAAAAAGCCATTTATTAAAAGCCTGTAAGGCACAAAATATAACCGTAATGGACGACGTGCATTTGCTGAATAATGATGCACAAATTACGTTATTTAATACTTATAATCAATTGAAAGAATCCGGTGGCACATTGATTACCGCCGGCCTGCACGCCCCCAATCAAATGGGCTTGCGCAGCGATTTAGCCACGCGTCTGGCCTGGGGCCTGGTATATCAATTACATGCTTTAAACGACGCTGAAAAAGCGCTTGCCCTGCAAAATCACGCCACAGAACGTGGCATGCGTTTACCCACTGAAGTGGTTGATTATTGCTTGCGCTATTTAAGGCGGGATTTATCCACCCTGATGGCGACACTGGATGCCCTGGATGAATGGTCACTGACCACTAAAAAACCTGTTACCGTACCTATGTTACGGCAATTACTGCAATTATCGCTTAATCTATAAAGTCGCCAAAACCTATGATCCGCATCACCGAAATTAAATTACCGCTTGAACACAAGCCTGGCGACATTGCTGCCGCCGTTATTAAAAAATTGGGCATCAATGTTGCCGACTTAGTGGAATATACAATTTTTAAACGTGGTGTTGACGCACGCAAAGCCAATGCCATTTTATTGGCATATACGCTGGATGTGACGGTGAAGGGCGAGGCTAAGGTTTTGGCAAAATTGAGCCGCGACCCGCATGTGAAACTTGCGCCTGATACTTCTTATCAGTTTGTGGCTAATGCGCCAGCAAATTTGCAAACACGGCCGGTAGTGGTTGGCTTGGGGCCATCCGGTTTATTCGCTGCTTTAATTTTAGCGCAATCCGGCTTTAAACCACTGGTGCTGGAACGTGGCAAAGCCGTGCGTGAGCGCACTAAAGATACTTTCAATTTTTGGCGTAAAAGCGAGCTTAATACTGAATCTAACGTGCAGTTTGGTGAGGGCGGTGCCGGCACGTTCTCAGACGGCAAGCTCTACAGCCAAATTAAAGACCCCAAACATTATGGCCGCAAGGTGTTGAATGAGTTTGTAAAAGCTGGTGCGCCTGAAGAAATTTTATACGTGAGTCATCCGCACATCGGCACGTTCAGGTTAGTTGGCATGGTGGAAAAAATGCGTGAAACAATTATCGCACTGGGAGGTGAAATTCGCTTCGAAAGCCGTGTAGATGATATTGAGACAGGTAATAATAATCAAGTACAAGCCCTGGTGCTAGCTAACGGTGAGCGTATTGCTGCTACCCACGTAATTTTAGCCGTAGGCCACAGTGCGCGCGATACCTTTGAGATGCTGCACAAACGCGGCATTTATATTGAAGCGAAACCTTTCAGTATCGGCTTTAGAATCGAGCATCCGCAATCGCTGATAGATAACGCACGTCACGGACCAAATGCGCAACACCCAATTTTAGGCGCAGCAGATTACAAGCTGGTACATCATGCCAGCAACGGCCGTAGCGTATACAGCTTTTGCATGTGTCCAGGCGGCACGGTAGTGGCTTCGGCTTCTGAAGCAGGCTGCGTGGTGACCAACGGCATGAGCCAGTATTCACGTAATGAGCGCAATGCCAACGCCGGCATAGTAGTCGGCATTACGCCTGAGGTAGATTTTCCGGGTGACCCGCTTGCGGGCATGGCGCTACAGCGCAAGTGGGAACACCAGGCCTATGTTTTAGGCGGTGGCAATTATCAGGCACCCGGGCAATTAGTCGGTGATTTTTTAGCGAATCAACCGTCGACACAATTTGGTGAAGTGCTGCCTTCTTACACGCCCGGCGTGCATCTCACCAACTTGGATAGCGCGCTACCTGAATACGCGATTAGCGCAATTCGCGAGGCGATTCCGCAATTTGCAAAACAGATCAAAGGCTTTGATATGGCTGATGCAATCCTCACAGGCGTTGAAACGCGCACCTCATCACCAATACGCATCAAGCGTAATGATGACGATTTGCAAAGCATCAACACCAAAGGTTTGTACCCAACGGGTGAAGGTGCCGGTTATGCCGGCGGTATTTTATCTGCCGGGGTAGACGGCATCAGAGCGGCAGAAGCGGTGGCTTTAAGCATATTAAATGCTGATTAAAATGCCGCTATAATCCGTCGAGAGAAAAACACTGCCCTGAGAGCCTTTATCCACAAGGCTCTCAGGCTGGTACACCGGAAGCTACCCTAAAAAACCTATTTTTAAACTGTGAATTCAAGTATGAAGTGCAGCGGTGTGTTTAAGGTGTTAGCTCCTGCACCACTGCAACTTCAGCAGATTCAGTCTGACCTAAATTGTCGTGCCAGGTCACGTTGATAATATCACCCAGTTTTGCGCCTTTAACGTGAAAAGTCAGATACGGATTTTTAGCAACCCCTGTACCCCACTGCGCTTCCAGCACTGGCTTGCCATTTAAAGTGGCAGTGAGCAGCTGAATAAAATGTGCTGGAATCAGCTGATTAAGGTCGTCTTTTCTACGTCCGGTTTCCATAACGTGACTAATCAGCAACTTTACTTCTGTCACAGCGCCAGAGGCAGCATCCGCTTTTAACCGAGCACGTAATTTCATATTAGCTACCATGTTAGCCGCAACCATTTTCTAATACGATGATGTTTTTTGAATTTGTAAAATACTGATTGCCGGCTTTAACGATAATTTTAATATCATCCGTTTCGGCCATTTTAATGCGCGTGACTACAAAAGGCTCAGCGCCATGACTAAACATAAAATTGGCGATGAGTGGCGTTGGGTTCTTTTCTACCAATATGGCAATGGCTTCTGTATTGGCGATGTGGCTTCTTACCTCCACTGGCACGACTGCGCCATTTTCTGCTTTGTCTGGCGCGATGATTTGAATATCCAGGCTGACAATTTCATTATCAATACTTAAATTTTTTGTTGCTTCGTCTAACTTGGTCGTTTCAAACGCGGCCCTGTTCCAAACGGCAGACAAAACCTGTAACGGGATGACCAATAAAGCGGTAGCGCCGCCCAGCAAAAATGTTAAAAAATTTCTACGTTGCATTTTTGAGATACATTTAACCTTTTTTCTCATCACGTTGCATGCGGCGTAGCTCTTTCAAGCGCGCTTCAGCAATCGATTTTTGATAAAAATCACCATCTCCGGCTCTAACCGCCAACTCCATTTGCTCTATGGCGCGTGTAAGATCGTACTTTCTGTAATACGCTTCACCCTGTGCCTGATGGCTTAGCAATTGCTTATTTTGCATGGTATAAGCCTTCGCCAGTACGTCGTAAAAATAAGCATCATCGGGATACAGCCTTTGCTTTTCCTGCACAAATTTAATGGCATTATCGGCTTGCCTAACTGCTAAAAAATGATCGGCGTAACCGTATATCAAAGCACGGTTATCGGGGTACAACTTTAAGGCAGATGCATACTGTTGCGCTGCCAGTTGCGGATTGTTTTTAGCGACCAGCAGGCGTGCGCTCAAGTTTTCTATCATGGCGTGCTGCGGCGCGTTCTTTTTCAGCCAGGCTATTTCATTTTCGGCTTGCGTTAAATTATTTTTACGCATTAAGGCCACGGCTAAACCATAATGTTCAACCGCCTCATTGCTCGTGCGATGCTCGCGTATGTTCTGCGAAAACATTGCAACATTCGTATCGGCGGGCCCATTATTCGCCTGTAGTTTTGCCCGCACATATTGAAACTCAACACTATCAGGCACCTGCCGATAAGGCATTTGCTCCACACGGTTTGCAACATCTGCAATACGCTCAGTCGTCAGTGGATGCGTGCGTAAAAAGCTGGGCGCACCGCCTTCCGCAAAGCGGCTGCCACGCTGAAGCGTAGTAAAAAATGCCGGCATACCGCGTACATCAAACCCTGCGCCGCTAAGTATTTGCAGGCCTACGCGGTCAGCCTCGCGCTCATGCTCGCGCGTATAATCCAGCTGGTTTTGCACACCCACGGCGGTTGCCGTAGTCAATGCGCCGCTGGCTAACTCCGGATTAGCACGTGCCACCAATAAAGCCAGCGCAATGCCGGCAATATTTTTAAAAGTGTCATATTTTTGTGCCGCCAGCATGCGCGCCAAATGATGCTGCGTGACATGGCCAATCTCATGGCCAAGCACACCAGCGAGTTCAGATTCGCTATTCGCCGCCAGAATCAAACCCGTATGCACGCCAACCACGCCACCGGGCATAGCAAAAGCGTTGATTGACGTATCCCGCACCACAAAAAAGTTGAATTTTTGATGCTTATCAGAACTCGCTGCCACCAGTCTGTTACCAAGCGCATTCAGATAATCAATCACCTCAATGTCCTGCACGACTTCATCACTCACCGCCACTTCACGCATAATCTGCTCGCCTATGCGCCGCTCATCCAATGGGGTGAACACCGTTTGCGAAACATCACCCAAATCCGGTAGGCTGGTGTCGAAGTTGGTTGGGTTGGTGTAAGGCTTGCCGGTGATGCTTGGCTCCGGCGCAGCTTGAACAGCATTTGCGCCCAGCAATATTGCAATTACAATAGTTTTTAATTTCATTGTTGTTATGATAATGGCTTTAATATAAAAGTTGCACCAATTAAGGTAAATAAATGAGCGAATCCAACCTGAAATCCCTCAGCCACTTTGATAACAGCGGTCAGGCACACATGGTCGATGTCGGCGACAAAGCCCATACAAGGCGCATCGCGGTTGCCAGCGGCATCATTAAAATGCTGCCAGCCACGCTGCAACTCATTAAAAATGGCGATGCAAAAAAAGGCGATGTACTCGGCATTGCGCGCATTGCCGCGATTCAAGGCTCCAAACGCACGGCTGACCTAATTCCGCTGTGCCATCCGATTAACCTAACCAAAGTGACAATAGCGTTTGACCTGGACGAAAACAATAGCGCTGTTATCTGCACCGCCACCACAGAAACAACCGGTCAAACAGGCGTTGAGATGGAGGCACTTACGGCGGTCACTGTAGGCTTGCTGACAATTTATGACATGTGCAAAGCAGTTGACCGTGGCATGACAATCGGTGAGATTAAACTGCTGGAAAAACATGGAGGCAAGTCAGGTGAATGGGTTGAGACATAGTAAGCACTAACTTCTAAACACTTAAAGTTAATTAATAAAGTGTGTATTCCCTGTATTCAACAGGGCTAGGAATAGAGCCAAATTGGAGGACTTCCATTTTCATGACCTACGCCATACAGCTATTCATGGAATGTGTCTGCCGTTCTCGTACTGATTGATACGCACCTTTGCAGTAGCCTCATCAATACCAGCTAGTACACCTAAAGCTTCCTGAGACAGGCCTGCCGCCTCCCTAGCTTTTCGTATTCTATGTGCGACGACCTCTTCTAGCTTCATAACAACTCTTAAAGTACTAAGAGTTAGTTTTTACACTTTTAGGCTTGCTTTTGAGTTAAGTTATACTTAGCCTTGCACAATCATTAAATCAAGGTAGAACACACAATGGCTTTTTTTCAAGGACTAAAAGAATCCTTTTATATCACCAACTGCATTAACGAGATGAAATCTCTAGCTCCAAACTTGAGCCATAATGCTGAGTTTTTTTGCAGTGATAACAAAAGGTCGTTGTTGCTATTTAGAGAGCAAGGAACACGGCCTGATGTAGCAGTACAGTTAGTCTGCGTTAATTTACTTAGTGGCGCACGCAACCATCTACTGAACGATAAAAGCTACGGAGCAT
>PHCL01000043.1 GCA_002842195.1 Betaproteobacteria bacterium HGW-Betaproteobacteria-20
CCGCTGCAGCAGAAAATTAAAGAGAAGTCCATTCAGCTCAGTTTACCAATCTGGCCAAAGACAACCCTTATTTTTACTGACCAACACTTACTTGAACAGGTGATTTACAACTTGTTATTAAACGCGATTGACGCTTCAAAAAAGGCCGGTTGCCTGGAAATCACGCTAGAAATATCTCCACAAACGTTTACGCTGATGTTATTAGACCGTGGCTGCGGCATGCCGTTTACGCCAGACGCCAGCGCCATGAGCGCGCCAACCACAAAACGGTTTGGCACAGGTATCGGCATTCCATTTGCCTTTAAAGTGTGTGATGCTTTAGGCGGAGAATTAAAATTTGATGCCAGACCGGATGGCGGCACCATGATTACCATTCTGTTGCCTAGAGAGTTGAACCTGCTCACCCATTAGAAATATGCCTTAATCTTGCCAAATAGTTGGCATCCCCTCTTGCCTTAATCTGGCTTTTTATCAACAATGGTAAAAGACTTTAATATAGATGATAAAAACCTCATGCTAAATCAATCTGTGCCAGATTTTCAACTACCTGCGACCAGCGGTACGACTTTTCAACTATCGAATTACCATAAAAAAAACTTGGCTAATAAACCGGGAAAAAATGTAATTCTCTATTTTTACCCTAAAGATTCAACCCCGGGATGCACCACGCAAGGCATACAGTTTAGAGATGCCTATGCACAATTTAAGGCATTCGATACCGAAATCTTTGGCATATCGCGTGATAGCTTAAAGTCACACGAAAGCTTCAAAGCTAAATTTAGCTTTCCGTTTGAGTTATTAGCCGATACTGAGGAACTAGCCTGTCGTTTATTTAACGTGATAAAAATGAAAAATATGTATGGCAAACAAGTAAGGGGAATTGAACGCAGCACATTTGTGATTGATAAGAACGGTATTTTAGTAAAAGAATGGCGTGGCGTTAAAGTAGAAGGTCACGTGGCTGAAGTACTGGATTTTATTAAAACACTTTAATTCAACTCCCTTAATTTGACTTCTTTAATTCAACTTCCTTAATTTAACTTTTTAAAGTCAACCTCTTAGATAGAAAGTACCTCATGGCGAAAAAACCGTTAACTAACACCAAACTTTTTGTACTTGATACCAATGTGCTGATACATGACCCGTCTTCTCTTTTTCGCTTTGAAGAGCATGACATTTTTCTGCCTATGGTGACACTGGAAGAACTCGATAACAACAAAAAGGGCTTAACCGAGGTTGCACGTAACGCACGCCAGGCCAGCCGCAATCTAGAAGAAATTGTCGGCACAAATTTAGTCGATCTTGAACTCGGCTGTCCGCTCGGCGTCAGCGGTAATAAGCACATTACAGGCCGTTTATTTTTACAAACTATGCAAGTTTCTGCCGAATTACCAGGCTTGGCCGGTTTTAAAGCAGACAATCAAATTTTGGCGGTGGTGCTGGACTTACAAAAACACCAGCCTGACCGCCAAGTCATTTTAGTCAGTAAAGACATTAACATTCGCATTAAAGCACGCGCCATGGGCATGCCTGCGGAAGATTACTTTAACGACAAGGTATTGGAAGATACCGATCTTTTATATAGCGGCATGAAAGAACTACCTGCTGATTTTTGGGAAAAACACAGCAAGGAAATGGAATCATGGCAAGATGCTGGTCGTATGTTTTATCGTATTAACGGGCCACTGTGCAAAACTTTCTTAAAGAACGAGTTTGTCTATTACGAATTTGAAAAGCCATTTCATGCCATTGTGCGTAGCGTGGAAGGCAACACTGCCGTGCTGGAAATTGTAAAAGATCACATACAGCCTAAACACAATATCTGGGGTATTAACGCACGTAACCGCGAGCAGAACTTTGCGCTTAACTTATTGATGGATCCGGAAATAGATTTTGTCAGCCTGCTTGGGCAAGCCGGAACCGGTAAAACCTTACTCACTCTCGCGGCAGCACTCACGCAGGTATTAGATAGTAAATTGTATTCAGAAATTATCATGACGCGCGTGACTGTTTCTGTTGGAGAAGATATTGGCTTTTTGCCAGGGACCGAAGAAGAAAAAATGGGCCCATGGATGGGTGCACTGGACGATAATCTAGATGTACTCAATAAAAGTGACGGTGATGCCGGCGAATGGGGACGCGCCGCCACGCAGGATTTAATCCGCAGTCGCATTAAAGTAAAATCACTCAACTTTATGCGTGGCCGTACTTTTTTGAATAAATTTTTAATTATTGATGAAGCACAAAACCTGACGCCTAAACAAATGAAAACGCTCATTACGCGTGCCGGGCCTGGTACCAAAGTCGTTTGCTTAGGCAATATTGCACAAATTGATACGCCGTATTTAACTGAAGGCAGCTCAGGCCTTACTTATGTGGTAGATAGGTTTAAAGGCTGGAATCACAATGGCCACATTACCTTGTTACGTGGTGAGCGCTCACGACTGGCGGACTTTGCCGCAGAGGCACTATAAGAACGGCATGACCAAAGGTTTTTATACCCTTCTAATTGCACAGTTTTTATCTGCTGTTGCTGGCAATGCGCTGCTATTTGCACTCATTACGTTACTATCAGTATTGCAAGCGCCAACGTGGCATGATCCCTTACTGCGTGAGATATTTGTTTTGGCGTACATTGTACTTGCGCCTTTTGTTGGGCCTTTTGCTGATGCCCTGCCAAAAGGCAAAGTCATGTTCATTAGTAATGGTATTAAGTTTTTTGGCTGTGCACTTGCGTTTTTTGGCATGCCTCCGCTGTTAGCTTACGCGGTTGTGGGCTTGGGTGCAGCCGCCTACTCTCCTGCAAAGTACGGCATTTTATCTGAAATGTTACCCCCCGAAAAACTCATCAAGGCCAATGCCTGGATGGAGGGAACCACCGTCAGCGCGATTATTTTAGGACCCGTCTTTGGCACCGCCATCGCATCCGGTAATCCGTATTTTGGCATCGCCATTATCGCCGTTATCTATTTAATGGCCGCTGGTTTTAATCACTATATTCCCAAAGTGCCGATTGATCACAAATTACCACAACGTAACTTTATATACCTGTTACGCGACTTTTGGCATGCCTTCACAACACTTTGGCGCGACACACAAGGTCAGGTAGCGCTCGCTGTCACCACGCTATTTTGGGGGGCAGGAGCAACCCTGCAATTTGTAATCCTTCAATGGGCTAAAGAAGTGTTGGGCATGGAGCAGCAGGCGGCAACCATACTCATTGCTATTTTAGCCGTCGGTATTGCAATCGGCTCAATTGGCGCATCACTCTTTGTTAAGCTGGAAAAAGAAGTAGAAGTTTTACCAGCGGGCATGTTAATGGGGCTTCTTGTCATTGGCATGGTTTTTGTCGATACACGTGAAATTGCTGCCGTGGTGCTATTTTGCATCGGCGTGCTTGCCGGTTACTTTTTAGTGCCGTTAAATTCATTGCTACAGCACAGAGGGCATATATTACTGGGGGCTGGACACTCGATTGCCGTGCAAAATTTTAATGAGAACATTGGCATATTGATATTATTAGGCATTTACGCCCTAATGCTGCATCAAAAGCTACCAATCAATATCATCATTGTTATTTTTGGGGCTTTTGTGAGCATCAGCATGGCAATTATTTACAAGCTGTACATCAAACATACTAAAGCGAATTTGTAAGAATTTTTATTCTGCTTGATGCATCTTCGCAAGCGCTGCCCTGCGAGCCTTGTAAATAAAGGCTCACAGGGCAGCGTTTTTCTCTCGAGGAATTTACGCTGTTTTAGTGCAGCTTAACCTGTGATTCAGTACGCCTTGAGATGATACGCGCAAGCGTCTGTAGCGCCATGCTCCAAAAACCGTGCAAGGCCATCAAGTGCATTTTGTATAAGGATTTATACATGATTCTCGCGAACATGCCTTCAATAAACAGACTGCCGCCAGTAATTGACCCCATTAAACTGCCAACCGTTGAATAACGCCCCAGATTCACCAGCGAACCATAGTCCCGATAGGTATATTCCGGTAAAGTCGCTTTACCTGCCACACGGTATTTAACAGTTTTAATCAACATTGAAGCCTGCTGATGGGCAGCCTGGGCGCGGGGTGGGACGGTTTCATCTGCGTGGCCAGGCTTGCTATTGGTACTTGGACAGGCCGCACAATCTCCGAATGCAAATATATTAAGGTCCAAGGTTGTTTGTAATGTGCGATACACCACCAGTTGGTTGATGCGATTAGTCTCCAAGCCGTCAATTTCGTGCAAAAAATCCGGTGCTTTAATGCCAGCCGCCCACACGACCAGCGCTGAAGGAATAAATTTTCCACTATGCGTATAAATGCCCTTGTTTGTCACTTCAGTGACACGTTCTCCGGTATGTACATGTACATTTAACTTTCTGAGTTCTAAATCTACCGAGTCTGAAAGTTTTTGTGGCAACGCTGGCAACACACGCTCACCCGCCTCTATCAGCGAAATTTTAATATCACGGTCAGCGTCAATTTTATCGAGACCGTAAGCGGCTAATTCTCGTGTGGTATTGTGTAGCTCGGCCGATAGCTCTACACCGGTCGCGCCCGCGCCAACAATCACCACTTCTAATTGCCCCGCCTGCACTGCCTCTGCTTGCGTTTGTGCACGCAACAAAGCATTATGTAAGCGACGGTGAAACTTCTCTGCCTGCTCCTGCGTATCCAGCGCAATGGCGTACTCACTTGCCCCTTTAACGCCAAAATCATTGGTTGTACTGCCAACGGCGATAATTAAAGTATCGTACTGAAAAGTACGGCGTGAAATAACCTCTACCCCATCTTCATCGTAATGCGGCGCCACTGATATTTCGCGTTTAGCTCTATCAAGGCGATCCATGCTCCCTAAACGAAACTTGAAATGATGCCAGTGCGCTTGCGCAAGGTAGACCAGTTCATGTCGTTCGGGGTTCATACTGCCGGCTGCAATTTCGTGCAGCAGCGGCTTCCACACATGTGTTTTAGACTGATCTATCAGCGTAATAATCGCTTTGCCTTTACGACCCAGCGAGTCACCAAGTTTAGTCGCAAGCTCTAAACCACCCGCGCCCCCGCCTACGATAACGACGTGATGCAATGCATTATTTTCTGTATTTTTCAAGTGAACCTTATTCAAGCTAGTCTTAATTGGGAATTGTTAAAAAATAATAAAAACGGCTACTGCGATTATACAGTAGCCGTTTAAGTGATTACAGCATCCAGCGGATTAACCGTTAGGAATGTTAACTAACTGCTTAATTACACAATTATTATTTTACCCAGGCCTTAGTTTAGCCAGGGTGTTTCTCCACCGCCTGTGTACTGTGTACGCATCCAGGCTATAATTTTTAAGATGGTATCAGTATCTAAGCCGTCACCCGTATGGCCGGGCAGTTGATTATGCCAAGTCAGCATGCTGCCGCGATTAGTTGCGCCTTTGCCAAGCGTTCCACCTGCAATAGTCTCAAACAGACCTTTGTCGGTATTATGCTTGGGATATTCCCATTGTGCATCAATCAGGCTTGGCCCCATTAAACCATTAGCATTACCGCCATGGCAGCCACTACAGCCTTGAAAATTATATTGTTTATGCCCGGCTTTTGCCGCTTCAGCATCTTTAGCATAAAGTTTGGTATATGGATTGATACAAGTTGATAAAAACGCTTTAGCTTCAGCTGTGTCAGTCGCCACGGCTTTAATTGCCAACGGGCTATCATCTTTTGTAGAAACCAAACTGCACGTGCCTGAAGCCGTTGCTGTTGAATCGGTGCTGGCAGTCCCTGCATCCTTTTTGTCGCATGCGCTTAATGCCAGCAACATTAGCATTAACACCAAACTAAACTTACCCTTACTCATTTTCAATCTCCTGGTTTTAAGTATGAGCTTTGAAGTCTAGGCTCAAAAATTTACAATTTCAAATATAAACAATCATTTTTTCCGTGGCTATAGCTAATCCTTTAAATAATGGCAGTAAAGCCATTGAAAAATCGTATGTAGCAGAGACGGGTAGTCGCTCCTACCGATGTATGCTTCAATTGTATGCTTCAATTTTCCTTGTGCTGCATGACATTGTTTTGGGGATTAGCGATATATCAGCCTTTAAATTTAGTGCTGCACATAAAAAAGGCTGCTGTAATTATACAGCAGCCTTTTAAGTTATTACAGTAGCAATTAGTGCTTAACTAATATGATACTTTGGTTGCCTCTTACTTCAACCATGTCTTCTCGCCATCACCTTTGTATTCAGAGCGAATATAAGCAATGATTTGCAAGATATCATCAGTTGATAAGCCATCACCAACGTGGTCGGCTAATGTAACATGCCATGTCGCCATCACGCCACCAGAAGTGCCTGGTGTTCCGCCAGAAATAGTTTCAAACATACCCTTATCTGTCGCATTTTTAGCATAGACCCATTTTGTATCAAATGCGCCTTGTCCGCCAAATTTACTTAACGAAGGAGCCATCACACCTTCTAATTTACCACCATGACAGCCAGAACAGCCGTTATAGCCGAACAGTTTTTTACCACCTTTTTTAATCAGTGTTGGGTCAGCTGCATAAGCTTTTGTATATGGGTTAATACATGTTTCCAGAAACTCTTTCGCTTGTGGCGTATCAGTTCCTGTTGCTTTAATTGCTAATGGTGAACCGTCTTTTGTAGAAACAAAACTACAAGCTGCAGCGGCTTGCGTAGTTGCAGTTAAACCTGCAAACCCAAGCATTGAAATTAACAACGCTGCTTTAATTGATTTAAAACCTAACATGTCATCTCCCTAATCTAATGAATGATGCTGCGGCTATTTATGCAACGCATTCCCAACCGTGCCATCATCTAACGAACTAATAATTTACTTGGTTGACGCATCATCCAAAATAAGCCTACATTTTACACTTATTTTTGCAAATCTTTACCATCTGCAGCTTTAGAATTTGCACCATATTTTTTATAAGACTTCATTAAGCTGTCACCTTCTACTACTGGCACGTGCGGAATACCATAATCATCTAAAATTTTCATGATTTTATCCTGATTTCTATCCAGAGCCCCCTGAATCATGGCCATGCGGTCTTTATCTTTTTTACGCACGCCCACTGAAATATTCCAATACTCCTTACCTTTTGCATTTTGTGTTTCGTATTCTGGAATAGGCACAACCACCATAGGTACTTTTGATTGTTTTGCAAAATAACCGCCAATTGGACCCCACTCAATTGCAATATCAATATCCCCTTTAGCTAAGTCATCAATCATAAAGCTAGGGGGTAAATTCAAATCTCGCTGAATACGATATGGGCGTGCATTTGCAATCAGGCCATTAGCATCCATCGGGATGGTAGCAGGACTTTTATCCACCACGCCAATAAACCCTTTTCGTAAATCCGGAGAAGTCCAATCGGTAATATTATAATTGCTGTCTTTACGCCATACAAATACATGGCCAGCACGATAATAGGGTTTAGAGGTTCTCATTGCATCGTAATCCGAGGTGGTACCCATCACAACGTCACAACGATTAGCATTTAATGTGTTTCTCATAAAACCTTGACGGCTATAGGCGTAGGTGTAAGTCAGCTTTTTACCCAAATCAGCGGCCAATACCTGAGCGATTTTATCTTCAAAGCCTTCCTGCTTAGCATTTGAATACGGCATATTTTCCGGGTCTGCACACACTTTAAACTCTGACTCATCCACAACGCGTCTTATTTCACCAATACGCCCTTCATCTGGGTTGAGTGATGGAATGTCAGGATCTGCAGCATGGCTGATATTTGCTGTTGCTGCCAGCAGGGCGACTAAGCTCAGCTGTATTTTAACTGGTTTAAACATTTTTGTTCCTTATCGTCAAATATACGACTTATAAAAAAGCCGCTCAAAATCATAGAGTGCTTATCTTGTTAAAAAGTTCTTATCAATTGCGCACGCAAAGCCTGGCGCAAAATCAACTTTCTATTGTAACTAATTTGATGCTTTTAAAGTGATTTTTCTGCCCGCACAATGGCTAATTGTGCCGCATTTACATTACGCGCATAAAAAAACGCCCCGACGAATCGGGGCGTTTTTATTTACAGCATTTGAACTAACTTGTATTAAGTTATCACTTAAAGCTTACTAAAAATTGTAAGGTTAAATTATAGGCTAAATACATTTAATGCACCGCCGCCAGGAGCCGCGTTGTATTTAGTTAATTCAGCATAACCACCGGCAGCGCCTAAAGCGTCTGTTGGGTTAGTCATACCAAGGTTCATCGCTACACCAGCCCAG
>PHCL01000439.1 GCA_002842195.1 Betaproteobacteria bacterium HGW-Betaproteobacteria-20
GCGCTGGCAACTGCAAATTACCCTTCAATTTTTCACGTGCTAGTACTGTATCCTTATTATCAGGGCTGCCAAACAAGCCACCATTAAAGAAATGGCTCAAATTGCGCTTGGCAAATAAAGTACGAATTTCCTGCTGATCTCCACCTGATAGTATCATCCACCCGACGCCAGGCGTCGCGTCGCGCAAAGCTTGCAGGCCTCCGGCTACGGGGCATTCCAATAGCCCTACTTCTAACTCACGCGCAAACTCATCCAATAAAGCCTGTATCGCTGCATCAGTTACGGGTTGCTGCAATACTTCGCGTAAATACCATTCAAATTTATGATAACGCGAAATACCACCTAACTTAACGTGATAATCTACTAGCGCTTGCGCCTGTGCATCTGTTGCGCCAAGGTTCTTCGCTGTGCGAAAGTAAGCTTCCGTTTTAACCACATTGGAATCCAGCACCACGCCATCGCAATCAAACACAATGGATTTATATTTTTTTAAAATTAATTGCAATTAGGTTCCTAAAAGGATAGTTGGGGGAAATGATTGAAGGTGTACCATTGACTCACCATACCAAATAAAATGGTTACGGCAAAATCCAATCATTGGCTACGAGTTCACGAGTATCTAATCCGTGAAAAAAACCGCTTTAGTGCCCGGGTCAAATGAGTTAGGTTATACTTTTTCCGCCTGGCAACCTGACTAATATCACTTACGTATTCAGCACGTTGGAAAGCGACTGGCGGATTAACCAACAATGTTTTAATTTCTTTTTGAAGTGATTTTGTATAAAAATCATCTATCGTCATACCAGCTTTAGGTGCCTCATTGATGATTTTGTCATAGATACTTGCGTTAACAATATAGGCGTGTGCAAGGGTTACCCCTGTCACTGACAATAAATTTCTGGCTACCGACAACTTAAGACCGTATTTTTTTTGGTTTCCGCCCAAGTAAAGCATATCCCATTCGAGATTTTTGATTTGCTCAGTGACAAGTTTCATCACTTTATTCGTAAAATACTCAAACTCACAATCATCTTCTAAAATTAATACATAAGGCCATTTTTTAGATTTTGCATACTCAATCGCGCCAACATGACTATTTAAGCATCCCCAC
>PHCL01000044.1 GCA_002842195.1 Betaproteobacteria bacterium HGW-Betaproteobacteria-20
CAATATTTTAATCAACTTATTTAATCAGACGCAAAGTCTAATAAAGGGTGTTGATTTAACCCTTTTGCAACAAAACCCTGTACCGCAACGCCAAGTACATTTTGTGGTTTTTGATTGCAGATTTCAGTCGCAACTTTCTCATTTGCTACTTCTAAAAAAACAGAAGCACCAGAACCGCTCATTCTAGCATCACCAAACTGGTTAAGCCATGTAAGGCAAGCATATACCGGAGGATAATCATTGCAGACTACTTTTTCAAGATCGTTAGTGAATGCTGCACTTAAGTTACCGGTGTTAAAATCATTCACAGATTTAGACGCCCCTGAAAAGTCCGACATTGTCTTAGGAATCGCATTTTTTGTCAATTGCTTATTGGCAAATATTTGTGCGGTAGAAACATGCACATTCGGCGTTAATACCACGTAATAAGCATCGTGCAAGTGCATGGGTTGCAGTTGCTCGCCTACGCCTTCTGCCCAGGCATTGCTGCCAAAGATAAAAAATGGTACATCGGCGCCTAATTGCAAACCTAACGACAATAATTCAGCCCGACTTAAATTCAGCCGCCATAAGCGATTTAATGCTAAAAGCACAGTCGCAGCATCAGAACTGCCGCCACCTAAACCGCCACCCATCGGAATATTTTTTTCGACAAAAATCTCCACGCCAAGTGGGCATTGCGTATGTTGCTGCAAAAGCGTTGCCGCACGCACACATAAATCTTGTGCTTCCGGCACTCCGGCGATTGTATTCACACGCTTAATCGCATTGGTTTGTGTTGGTTTCAGGTGAATTTTGTCGTAAAAATCCAGTAAACGAAAAACTGTTTGTAATAGATGGTAGCCATCTGCACGCTGACCGGTAATGTGCAAAAACAGATTGATTTTTGCCGGTGCTAAATATAGTTGAAAATCTTGCATAGCCGGAATTTTAGCCTAGTTATCATTGCTGGAATAGAACAAGTACGGTTAGAGCAACATTATTTCCGGCGTGACCAAACATTACTTATTGCTTTGGCCCAATGGTATATGAAGTCCGTTCGCCTTGAGCTTGTCGAAAGGTTAATGGATTTCGACAAGCTCAGCCCGAACGGGTTTAATACTTTGCCGGGCAGAATTAATCGTTAAACACTGTAAAAAGCGCTAAAAAACATACGAGAGAAAAGTGCTGCCCTGAGAGGCGCTTGCAGAAAGGCTTGCAGGCATGCAATACCGAAGCTATTCTAAAAACACAATAATTTAAGTGTGAAAATTTGAATGCAGGCGGTGATTTTCTGGTGCTAACAACTTTAGTTTTTAACTATCAGCCATTTTTCAATCAATAATTTCAGGTTCAATTTTTCGCTTCTCAGCACGATTTTGCCGGGCAGAAAATGGCCGTTTTGCTCGCTGTAGTTTTGATATTCAATATCCCAGCCGTCTTGTTTCAAGGTGAGCAAGCGGCCTTTCTCATCCAGCGTGCTGGCTTGAACAGCGCTGCTTGTCGGGCGGCCAATTGACCAATCGGCAAGACCGGTTAGCGGTAGTTTCCAGCCGAGCGTATTTTGCGTGAGTGTTTCTGTATCTGCGGCTGAAATGCGCTTGCCTTTGGCATCTATTAAAGTGACTTCATCTGCGGTTTTTTTAATGCTGGCGACTTGCCCGCCGAGTGGGGAGTAGAGCGCAATCTCATCATCCGCAGGGTTATGTTGCCAATTTAAGCTGCCAGAAAAGCCTTTACCTTCGGCTTGTACACCGATGCGACCTTGTAGTGTAAATTGCCCAATACCAGCCAGGTTTTGTAAATGTTGCTGATATAAAGCCTGCGACATTGCGTGATCAACCGGCTTGCCGGCGGGTACGCTGGCGCAGGCTTGCAGCAAAGCTACCAAGCCCGATAGCAGAGCGATACGGATTAAATTCATGTGTGGATATTTAAAAATTATGACTTAAATTTATTTGTGGTAGTCAGCAGCACTTCATTGCCTGGGTCAGCCGCTAGTGCATCGCTCCAAATTTTTTTCGCTTCGTCATACTTACCTTTTTTCCACAGCACTTCACCCAAATGCGCGGCAATTTCCGGGTCGCGGTTAATGTTGTAGGCCTGTTGTAAATAATTGATGGCTTTATCTAAATTACCTTTGCGATAATGTGCCCAGCCTAAGCTGTCCAGCATGTAGTGGTCATTCGGGCTAAGGGTTAAGGCTTTTTCAATAAGCGTAACGGCTTCATCCAGCTTAATGTTCCGGTCTGCAAATGAATAGCCAAGCGCGTTGTAAGCCGCAGCAAAATCTGGTTTTGCTGCAATCGTTTTGCGCAGTTCGGCTTCCATAATCTCAAATTTCTGCAGGCGCTCGGCCGCAAGTGCGTAGTCATAAACCAGCTCAGGCGTATTGGGTAGGTTTTGTACCGCTTTATTCAGTAAATCAAATGCGTCCTGGTCGCGCTTAGCTTTAGCCAGTAGGCTTGCCTGCGTTTGGATGACAACAATCTGTTGCTCGGTATTTAAGTCATCAATAGCGTCTAACTGCTCAATTGCTTTGTCCACCGACTGCGTACGCGCGATGATGTTGGCCAGGTTAAGCTGTGCCTCAAGATAATGAGGCCCAGCCTGCACTTTGTTATACCAGGCAATGGCTGCGTCATCCTGTTTTTGTTTTTCAGCCAACTGTGCCAGATAAAGATGAATTTGATCCTGATCTTTAAAGCCAAATGTCAGCGCTTGCTGGAAATAGTTCTCAGCGGCGCTGTAATCATTGGATTGAAATGATAGCAGGCCAATGACTGCGGTGATTTCTGCACTGTTGGCGCCACCTTTAGTGTTTTGCATAATGATGGGATATTCTTTTTTAGCGGCATCATATTGTTTTTGCTGCACCAAAAGTTTAGCCATGTTCAGGCGAACTTCATTCGACCCGGGATTATTTTTTAAAAATTCCTGATAAAAAGTAATCGCGGCTTGCGGCGACTTTTCAAATAGCACTTGCCCTTTTAATAATGCCGCTAAACCCCAGCCTGGCCTGAGCGTTTCCGCCCTGTTAAGTGCTTGCAGGGCAACTTCATCCTGTCTTGCGACCCAGGCAGATTGCGCAATGGCAAACTGCGCTTCAGCAAGCTTAGGGTAGGGCTTGGCGAGAGATTGCACCAGACGCAACGCACCGGCCTTGTCTGTACTTTTGTTTAATAGGTTATTTAAGTATAAAAAGCTGCCTGCTCTAGTTTCTTCTTTAACCAGCAGTTTGGCTAAAAACGGCTTGGCATCATCCAGCTTATTGGTGGCAATCAACATTTCTGTCATCGCCTGCTGTACTTCGCTTGAGGTCGGGTCAAGCTCGGACCAGAGCTTAATGGCAGGAATCACCAAGCCTGGCACATTGCCATAAGCCGCTGTTTTAGCTGCGCGTTCAGCCAAACCTGGGTCTTTTGTGGATTTAGCTAAATCATAAAAGATCATGGCTGAAGTTGCCGCATCTCCGCGCTGCCCAGCTACTTCGGCCACTAAAAACTTGTACACAAATTCAGCGGTCAGCTGGTTTTCTGCATCCGAACTGCTGTTGCTTGCGGTGGTTGTGGTCGCTAAGCTGGAGTTTGTTGTGCAGCCGTTTAATAGTAGCGCGCTGGCGAGCATGCACGCACTAAAAATCTTAGAGTAGTTAAATGACACTTTTTTAGCCTTGCTGAGCTGAGCAACTTGTAAATTGGCTGATAGGCTTAGATTTGGGTGCGTGGAATTGGGATGCATGGGATTTGGGCGCATAGATTTTTTGGTAGTAATGATAAAATTTAAGGTGACCATTAATGGTTTTTAAGATAATAAGCGATTGTGGTCAAAATTGTAGCTAAAATGTTTAAGTTCTATTATTTAGGCCTATGCTTACTCGTCACTCTTAGTCCGTGACAGTTGCGCCAAGTTCCTCCATAATTATGAATTGACTGTAATGCACGTCAATAGAATTAATGCTGGTTTATACTGGCATCTGAATTTCGCACCTAACGTTAGGTTTTTACATTCGGTATTTAAATAGAGTCACATAAAACCATGATGAACAATTTTACAGTAGAAGCATTTGAGCTCACGCGGCTTTATGGCGGCCGCGAAGCCGTAAGCAATGTGAGTTTTAATTTGAGCAAAGGTCAGGTGCTGGGCTTTCTGGGGCCAAACGGCGCCGGTAAATCAACTACCATGAAAATGCTCACGGGTAATCTAGCGCCAAGTAATGGCAGCGTGAAAATCTGCGGCATTGACATGATGGAGAATCCTAAAGAAGCCAAAGCGCTCATCGGCTATTTGCCTGAAATGCGCCCACTATATAAAGAGTTTACCGTAGATGAGTATTTGACCATTGCAGCAAGACTGCATCGTGTAAGTTCCGGCAATATTAAAAAAGCGGTTGAAGCCGCTAAAGAGCGCTGCGGTTTAGGCCACATGAGCAAACGCCTCATCGAAAACTTATCCAATGGCTATCAGCAGCGCGTAGGCATTGCGCAAGCGATTATTCATAGCCCGATGGTGGTGATTTTAGATGAGCCAACCGTGGGGTTGGATCCGATCCAAATCCGTGATATTCGCGCTTTGATTCGTGAAGTGGGTAGCGAGCGCAGTGTGATTATCTCTACCCATATTTTGCCGGAAGTAGAAATGGTCTGTGACCATGTGCAAATTATCGATAAAGGTAAATTGGTGTTTAACGGCGCTATCGACGTACTTAAAAAACAGCGTATCGGCAATAAGTTACTGATTGGTATGCACAACATGCCAGGCACTGAGGCCGTGTTGCAAATTGCGGGCGTAGTTGAGGCAGAAATTCTGCCGGGTAATTTGATGCGCGTTCGCTTTGCTGATGACACTTCACCGGCAGAAGCGATTGTGCAGGCTGCCACCAACAATGGTTGGGGCCTGTATCAAATTGCACCGGATCAAACCAGTTTAGAAGATGTGTTTGTGCAGTTAACCTACCAAGAGCAAGCTGTTACAGAATCAGTTGCAGCATAAGGGATAGACCATGATTATCAACGTAGCAAGAAAAGAACTTAAAAGTATGTTCGCCTCACCGATGGGTTGGGTGATTTTGTCATTGCTGATGTTTGCATTTGGTACCTATTATTTGAATGGTGTTAACGATTATTTTGCTGTGATGTCAGGCGCCATGCGCCCGGCAGAGCGCACTGGCGTTACCCAGTTTGTTGGGCAAAATGTATATGGCTTTGCCTCATTCCTAGTATTATTTGCCGTGCCATTGCTTTCCATGCGCTTAATTTCGGAAGAGCGCCGTAACCAGACGCTCCCTTTCTTATTTAGCGCGCCTATTTCACTCACGGAAATTGTGCTCGGTAAGTTTTTAGGCTTAGTGATATTTTTAAGTATATTGGTGGTATTTATTGGACTGATGTTGTCCACACTCAATATTTGGGCAGATATTGATTTTGGCTTTATTATCGCCAACTCAATTGGCTTGACGCTGATGATTGCCAGTTTTTCGGCGCTGGGCTTGTACTTTTCAAGCATGACGCAACAGCCGGTAGTTGCGGCAATTTTAACGTTTATTGCCTTATTCGCTTTAATGTTTCTAGATCGGTTTTTTGCAGGAGACCCAAGCAATACCTTAGCCAGCTTGTCACTCACGCGCCATTTCCAATCATTCTCCGGCGGTTTGATTGATACGGCTGATATTGCCTATTTCGGCCTATTTATTGCGACATTTTTAACCTTGACCGTGCGCAGGTTAGATGCAGACCGCTTACGTGGATAAGCGTTTGGAAAAAGTTGCCTGGCTGCGTTGCGCGAGTACTTAAAATCAAGTACTTAAATGAAGTTCTGTTAAATGTTAAAACCTGTAAAATTTTGGATCTTGTAAAATGAACATCAATCGTAAATTACGTTTTCAGTTATTAGTGCAAAACAGTTTTTTCGTCGTACTGTTTTTATTACTGGTAATTTTGCTTGGCTACCTGGCTAGCCAGTATCGCTATGCAAAAGACATTACCCAAGCTAATCGCAACATCCTCACGCAAGGTAGCGTTAATGTACTTAAACAGATGAAAGAGCCTATTAATATCACGGTATTTGCCACCAAAGATGACGCATCCAGCGGTGATAATTTCCGTAAGGGCATGATTGACTTTGTCGCGCGGTATCAACGTGAAAAAAAGGATGTTAATTTAAAGTTCATTAACCCATCAATAGAGCCAAAACTCGCACAAGAGGCTGGTGTTAAGGAAGATGGGGAAGTGATTGTGGAATACCAAAAACGTATTGAGCATATAATTCCGCCAATTGCCGAGCAGGAAATGACAAATTTGCTGGTCAGGCTTTCTCGCACCAATCAACAACCGGTGATGTATTTAGATGGGCATGGCGAGCGTAATTTAATTGGCATTAAAAACCATGATATTGGCGAGTTTGGTAAACAACTGGAGAAAAAAGGCTTTAAATTCGCCAACCCTGATTTAACCATCGCGCAAGACGTGCCTAGCAATGGTGCCATGTTGGTGATTGCCAGCCCGCAGGTGGATGTGAGTGAGATTGAAGCCAAAAAAATTAAAACGTATCTTGAAAGTGGCGGTAATTTACTGTGGTTGCTAGATGACGATAATTACCGCGGTTTACAAGAGGTTGCTGAATATTTAGGCTTAACAGTGTCGCCTGGTATTGTCATGGATATGGCCTCAGCCCAATATGGCGCCGATGCGCGCGTATCATTCGCCAGCCTGTATGGTGAGCATGCCATTACCAAAAACTTCATGTTACGCACATTGTTCCCAGAGGCGCACCAAGTGACCGCGATAGGCACTGATGAAAATGGCTGGAAGGTCAGTAATCTGGTAGAAGTTGCCCCCAATGGCTGGCTGAATTCTGAAAAATTGGCCAAAGATGCGAAGCCGGTATTTAATGAGAAAAAAGATAAACGCGGCCCAATTAATATTGGCGTAGCACTGGAACGTATCTACGGCAAAAAAGGCCAGCGTGTTGTGGTCATGGGCAATGGAAACTTTTTATCCAACACCTTTATTACTAACGGTGGAAACCTGGATTTTGGCGTGAATATGGTCAACTGGCTGGCCGGTGATGATAATCTCATCACCATTCAACCAATGCCGCTTAAAGACATCAATGTGACGATACCCGATACGGATTCAGGTCGCTTGGTCGCCTGGACAGTGTTTCATGGCTTCCAGTATTTTATTCCACTAGGCATGATGATTGCAGGCTTTTTATTCTGGTGGAAACGCAGGAAAGCTTAGGGTTAATCGCCCTTCGACAGGCTCAGGGAACATCGTTTTCTGAGCCTGTCGAAAGGTGTTCCCTGAGCTTGTCGAAGGGCACGTTTTAAGTTTAAATTTTTTATTAAGGCATACATGAAAAAACGCTGGTTACTTAATTTGGTGATGTTGTGTGTGGTGGCGGGTTTAGTCGCATTTTTATATTTGCGGCCCAAGGCTGGAGTTGATCAAGAAAACGCTCACGAAATAACCAGCTACAAATTGGCTGAATTTAATGCTATTAGCGTGGAACACCCTACCAAAGCCGCCGTCAGTTTAGAAAAAGTAGACGGCTTTTGGCGTTTAACTGCACCTAAACAAACGCGCGCAGACCAGGCTTCAGTTCAGCGTATTTTGTCGATTATCGCAGCAAAATCTAAAGAAAAAGTTGCAGTGTCGAATAGTGCAGACCTGGAAAAATTTGGCTTAAATAATCCGAAACTTAAACTCAAGTTGTTTAGAGATAAAAGTAATATAGAAGAATTTGTTTTTGGTATGCATAACACGGTGACGGATGAGCAATATGTTGCGCACAGAGACCATGTTTACCTGATATCAAGTAATTATGCCGAAGTGGCTGCAACGCAGGTGATTGAACTGGTAGACAAAGTGCCGTTAAAACCGACCGAAAAAGTAGCTGGTTTTGATTTTAGCCATCTGGAGCAGTGGGAAGATGCGAAATTAAACCTGGACTTAGTTGCAGGTCAATGGAAAGTCTCAATCCCTGAAGCCAAACCCAAGCAGGATGAACTTAATGAATGGGTGGATTTTTCATGGCTGCAAGCTGCTGCGAAATCAGTAGAATTTTATACACCGGATCGAAAAGTTACCTATCCGTCATTCGAGGTTAAACTAGCTGACGGCAGCAAAGTGCATTTTGATAAAATCCAGGAGTCACCGGACTTGCTTTTAGGGCGCCCTGATGAAGGCCTGATTTACAATTT
>PHCL01000045.1 GCA_002842195.1 Betaproteobacteria bacterium HGW-Betaproteobacteria-20
GCATTAAAATTCACAGTGGGGCGATATAAAGCCTTTCCCTGTTCAATAATCTCCTGCGCAGCCTGGTTAGCGCTTAATGCCGAGGCCAGCGTTGGGTCGTGTAATAGCGCCTGCTGATATATGTCTACCAATGATTGCCGTTTAATCTGTGTAGGCAACTTAGCTGCGGACATGCTAGCCGCAAAAAGCGGCATAGAAACCACCGCGCTTAAACAGAATAGTGAAACAGCCAGCGTTAATTGTTTGAACATGTTAGGGGGTAATTAAAACTCAAATTTAGTCGCTTGCGGCGCATTCACCAGCGGCGGCAAGCAGGTTTCAAAAAGCGTTTCTTTGCGGCACGCACCTTCACTCATACGCTGAGTGAGCGTTGCCTGCATAATAGGCATTTCACCCACCACGGCAAACATGCGACCGCCTGGATTCAACATTTTTTCAGCGGCACTTGGGTGCAGGGGTAAGGAGCCTGTAAATACAATCACATCGTAAGGTGCTGCGCTGGCAAAACCATTGGCAGCGTCACCCACATACAAAGTCACATTGTGGATATTTTGTTGCTGTAAGCGTTTTTTTGCAATTTTAGATAATTCAGGGTGAATTTCTACCGCGTGAACATGCGATGCCAAGGTTGCCAGCAATGCGGTTAAATAACCGCTACCGGTACCCACCAGTAATACTTTATCGGTTTTTTTTACGCTCAACGCTTGTAGAATCCGGCCTTCCAGCTTGGGAGAAAGCATGGTTTGGCCTTGCCCTATCGGCAACTCAACATCCGCAAAGGCCAGGCCTTGCTGAGATTTTTCTACAAAGTTTTCGCGCGGCACTTTGTCCAACAGGGCAAGCACAACCGGGTCCAGCACTTCCCAGGTGCGTATTTGCTGTTCAATCATATTGAAACGTGCGGCTTCATGGGTATCTAAAATTTTTGCTGTTAATGTCATATTAAAACTCTTGGTTGTTTAGCTTATTATAGCGTAAGTATTAAGCAATAACGCTAAGTTGGTTTGGGCATTTTCACCCTGAACCAAGCAGCATAAAGCGCCGGTAAAAATAATACGGTCAGTAAAGTAGCGACTGCTAAACCGCCCATAATCGCCACTGCCATCGGCCCAAAAAATACGCTGCGGGTGAGCGGCACCATAGCCAGTATTGCCGCCGCTGCGGTTAACACAATCGGCCTGAAGCGGCGTATGGTTGATTCTATAATCGCCTGCCATTCTGGCAAGCCTGATACTTTATCCTGCTCAATTTGGTCAACCAGAATCACTGAATTACGCATTATCATGCCAGAAAGCGCAATGGCGCCCAGCATGGCAACAAAGCCAAATGGTTTATCAAAAGCCAATAATGCAACTGTGACTCCGATTAACCCCAAAGGTGCCGTGAGCAACACCAAAAATACGCGTGAAAAACTTTGTAGCTGTAAAACCAGTAAGGTTAATACCACGACTAAAAATAGCGGAAAACCTTTAGCCACTGAAGCGCCAGCTTTAGCTGACTCCTCTACTGCGCCGCCCGTTTCAAGGGTAATGCCGAGCGGCAAGCTGGCTTTAATTTCAGTTAATTTATCTTCAATCTGCGCAGACACCACTGGCGCTTGCATATGGCCGCGCAAATGAGCACGCACTGTAATTGAGGGCACACGGTTACGCCGCCAGATGACACCTTCTTCAAACTCCGATGAAATCCTGGCGATTTGCGAAAGCGGCACGCTACTGCCGTTTTGCGTGCTTATCATCAAATTAGGTAAGCGCGACAATCTGGAGCGTTCAATGTCTGCGCCGCGTGCTACTAAATCAATGCGTTCATTACCTTCTCTAAATTCGGTGACATACAGTTCACCCGTCGCGCCATTGAGCATATTAGCAATATCCACCGAACTCACTCCTAACAAGCGCGCCTTGGATTGATCTACCGCCACTTTCATGACCTTGCTAGGTTCTTCCCAGCCTAGCTGCACATTGGCCAAATTTGGGTTGGCGCGCATAATATCGGCAACTTTATGTGATATTTCGCGAATCTTTGGAATATCGTTGCCATCCACACGAAACTGCACTGGAAAGCCAACTGGCGGACCATTTTCCAAACGCAGTACTGAAGCCCTTAGCGACGGAAAGTCATTTTCAAATAACTTTAACAAGTCGCTACGCAAAACTTCACGTGCGTTTAAATCTTCGGTCAGAATTACAAACTGGGCAAAGCCGCGGTGCGCTAACTGAATATCCAATGGCAGATAATAACGCGGGCTTCCTATACCAATGTAAGCCACAAAATTATCAATGCCCTGATACTGCTTGTTCTGCCGGTCTTTATTCCATTGGCGCAGCCAGCGCTCAAGTTTTTTCACTTCGTCATTACTTGCCTGATACGAAGCGCCCTCAGTTAGACGCAAATCAACCATCAACTCCAGCCGCGTAGAATCCGGGAAAAACTGCTGTTGCACTTTGCCAAAACCCATTATGGAAAATACAAACATCATCAGGGTAATCACAATAACAGTTTTTCGATAGCGCACACATGCCGTCACTAGCAGCCGGAAAGCGTTATAAAACCTGGTGTTATAAATGTCGTGATGATGGTTGTTATGGCCTGTTTTTACAGTCGAAGCGAACTTACTTTTAAACCATTTGCTAAGTTTTGATGATTTTGGCGCATCTGCATAGTCTGGCAATAAGTGATAGCCCAAATAAGGCACAAAAACCACCGCAGCAAACCAGGAAATAATCAAGGCAATCGCCGACACCTGAAAGATTGAACGCGTGTATTCGCCTGTTGCAGAAGTGGCTGTAGCAATGGGTAAAAACCCGGCAACGGTTACCAGCGTGCCGGTCAGCATCGGCATGGCGGTTGAGTTGTAGGCAAATGCAGCCGCTTTTGCTCTGTCCATACCTTGCTCCATTTTGGATGACATCATTTCTACCGCGATAATCGCGTCATCTACCAGCAGCCCCAGCGCCAGTATTAGCGCGCCCAGTGATATTTTATGCAAACCAATGTCAAGTACACCCATCATTAAAAACGTTGCCGCCAGCACAACAGGGATAGTCATTGCCACCACGATGCCAGTACGCCAGCCCAGTGATAGCAGGCTGACACTGAGTACAATCACCAGTGCTTCCAACAGCGATTTTACAAAGTCATTGACTGAATGCGCCACAATTTTGGGCTGTGACGTTACCGTGTCAAAACGCACACCCACGGGCAGGCTTTGTTGAATACTTGCTATTTTTTTATCCAGCGCATGGCCGAGCGCAATCACGTCGCCCCCATCACGCATACTGACACCCAGCAGCAGCGCATCGCTGCCGTTATAACGCACCGTGTCACGCGGCGGGTCTTCATAGCCTCTATAAACTCGTGCTACATCACCCAGCTGAAAATCTTGATTATTCGCACGCAAGTTGATTTTACGTAAATCTTCCAGCGTTTCGTACCTGCCGGAAACTTCAATGCGAATGCGCTCCTTGGGTGAGTCAAACGTGCCGCCTTTTATCACTGCATTTTGCGTTTGCAGAAGAGTCACCAGTTGCGCCATGCTAATACCTAAGTTTGCAAGTTTGGCATTTGAAAGTTCAAGGTAAATGCGTTGTTTACGCTCGCCAAAAAAATCCACTTTTGCCACATCTGCGGTGCTTAATAATTCGGCGCGGATAATTTCAGCTTGTTTTTTGAGGGCGAAGTTATCAAAACCATCGCCAGTCAATGCATACATATTGCCGTAAACATCGCTAAACTCGTCGTTAAAAGTGAGGCTTTCAATGTTGCTTGGTAGTGTCTGTCGAATATCGCCAATTTTTTTGCGTACCTGATACCAGATTTCAGGGATTTTTGTCGAAATGGTATCGTCTTTAACGACGATAAATATCATCGATTCACCCGGTCGTGAATAGCTGCTGGAATAACCTAAATGCGGTACTTCCTGAATTTTTTTCTCTAGCTTATCGGTGATTTGCTGCTCAACTTCTACCGCACTTGCACCCGGCCAGGCGGTGCGCACCAGCATCACTTTAAAAGTGAACGGTGGATCTTCAGATTGACCTAGTTTTGTATAAGCCAGCAGACCTGAAACCGTCAGCATGAGCATGAGGTAAAGCACCCATGTTTGATGGTTGAGCGCCCATTCTGAAAGGTTAAAACGTGATTTTGTAATGGCTGATTCTGACTCGCCATCGCTGTTGAGTTTACTGTCGCTCATGGCTTTTTCAGCAATATTTCTGTTTCGACTTTTTCCTGTGCGGCAAATACCGGCCTGACTTTCTGGCCTTTTATCAGCGTATGCACGCCGGCAATCGCTATCATTTCGCCTGCTTGCAAACCACTGGTAAGCATTACGCCATTTTCGGTGTATGGCCCGGTAACCACCGCACGCGGATTGGCAATGCCAACGTTATCGAACAAGTTTTCTATTACCCATACGCTGTTTTTGCCATTGATTTGCGTCAGTGCGGAGAGTGGAATCACCACCCCATCCGCCGTAATTTGTGTAAAAATCACGCCCGCAGTCATGCCTGGCTTGATTGCATCATCTGCATTGCTGACCGTTACCCGTACATCAAATGCCCGCGTAGCTGAGCTGGCTACAGGCGCAATTTCACGCACTTTTCCTGCATAGGTTTTTTCCTTATCAGCCCACAACTTAATAGCAACATTATTACCCACTTGCAAATCACGCATGCGTGATTCCGGCACTGCCACCAGCACCTCAATTTGCCTGCTATCTACAATTTGCGCAATCATCTCGCCCGCTGCTACCACCTGACCCGGCTCAGCATGAATTTGCGTGACCACGCCATCGCGGTCTGCCACCAGCGCGGTATAGCGCGATTGATTGCCCGAAACCGCAGCTTGCGCTTTAACTTGCTGTAAATGCGCTGCCGAAGTTTTAAGTTCAGCCTCACGAATATCCAGCGCCGATTGTGAAATAAATTTTTTGCTGAATAAAATGCGCTGACGCTCAACCTCGGCCAGCGCCAATGCGTAGCTTGCCTCTGCTGCACGCACATCTGCCAGCGCGGCGGCGGCACTTAAATTAGTATCTGCTGCATCCAGCCTGGCTATCACCTGGCCTTTTTTAACAACCGCGCCAACATCTACTTTGCGCGCAGTAATTTTGCCGTTAATTCTAAAACCAAGGTTTGTTTCATAACGCGACTTCACCTCGCCCACCAGCACCATGCCTGCATTTTCTGATGCCGCACCAACAACGGTAACCAATGCCGGGCGCGGTGGCGGTGGCGGCTCTGCTGGTTTTTCACAGGCGATTAACAGAACGCTGAATGCTAACAAACTTATTCTTCGCAAACATATTCTTCGCGAACTGATTGTTTGCAAACTTATTTTTTGTATTATTTTCATTTTCTTTATTTCAAAAGACCGCTCATTAATACTGACTGCATCAACTGCAAACGTGCTGTAATGTCGCGCCAATTCACCCAGGTATCTTGCGCCATCGTGATTTCAAGCGCGCAAACGCCGTGCATTCCCGCCCAGACTGTTTGTGCAATAATATCCACATCGTTTAATTCCGGCTTAAATCTTCCCGCCTGAAACACATCAGTCACCACGATTTTCAGCTGAAAATAAGCGTCTTGCTCAGGGTGATTTTGCTCAAGTGAAAAATCTTCAGGATGCCGCGGTGCGTGCTGCGCCATAAACATCAGGCGATAATGATTCGGGTGCGAAAGTGCGAATTCCGCATAACCACTCCCAAGCGCCAGTAAACGCGCTACGGGATCAGCAATTTGCAATATGGCTTTTAATGAGGTGGCGAGTGCCAGAAAGTCTGTTTCACAGATTGCGCGCAAAACCGCTTCTTTATCAGCAAAGTGCAAATAAATACTGGTGGCCGAATAACCAATCCGCCTGGCGATTTCGCGCATGGTGACCGCTTCAACGCCTTTTGACACAAACAACTCACGTGCCGCATCAATAATCAGCGTGCGTAATTGTTGGCGTTCAGCTTCAGTTTTCAGTTTTGGCGGCATTGCTAATCGTGATTCTTAAAATTAAAATATTTAATAAAAAAGCGACCTGTAACTCTCGAGCGAAAAACACTGCCCTGAGAGCCTTACCAATAAAGCCTCTCAGAGCATCTCCATGGAAGGCATGTTAAATTTAACAACAAAACCGGTTTTTATAGGCTAATAAACTATGTATAAAGCCTGGCGTTTTTGCGCAGTATTATATTTTAGCTTTCGTGTTTATTTAAATTAATCAAGCTTTGCCATATTAACTTAACACTGTTAATTTAACAACGTTAAGTTAACAGCGTTACGCGGCAAATGCCGCTACTAATATCAGCGATTATTTTAGGGTATCCGTATTTCGTGATTAATTTTGGATTTTGTCGGTGCTAGGCAAAAACAAATTATATGATTGATTTAGCAAATTAACTCAGAGATTAAAGTTCCCTATAGAAGTCACTCAGGAACCTGCACAAACGACCCGATTGAGACGTTTGCACATCGCCTTTAATCAAAAATAAACGGGAGCTTAACTCCCGTAAGTATTACCACCACGATTACCTTAAATTAGGTTTGTTTGTTTTTACGACGACGCACTATAAAGCCCATCATTCCTAGGCCTGCAAGCAGCATGGCATATGTCTCAGGTTCAGGTACCGGGTTAATCGTTGTGTTGGTCACACCATACCATGCCTTACCTTCACCTGTTAATTTTGCATTATCGATCCAGATTGCAAATTCGCCACTTCCATTATCAGACAAATTATTAACATTAAAATTACTAACTTTCCAAGTGACAGTTTCACCAGTTATCAATTGATCAGAATTACTACCGAAATCAAATGAAAAATTGAAATTACCTAAAGGATTGTTACCAGGGTTAGTTGTAATAGAGGAAACGCCACCAGATACATTGCTAATGTCACCGTTACTAAGCTCAGTAGGGTAACTAACCGCCAAACTTAACACGTTAGGAGTACCATTAGTAAATCCAACAGATGCTAAATTTCCCAATGTTAAGCTAAAAATGTCGGATACACTATCAAATGCCAATGTTGCAAAATTTGAAGAGGGAGTAATACCATTACCACTAATAGGCGCACCACCAAATTCATACGTATATGCTGTCGCTGAGGCCGTAGAAGCAAATGCCAAAACAGCCAATGAGCTAACTAGAGCATAAGCTTTACGAAACTTATTCATTACATTCTCCTTCTTTAAACACCATCAGCACATGGGTAATCAACCTAATCTTAGTATAATAATCCTCTGATTAATTTCCAGTACAATAACCCTAATGGGCTATTCACTTAAGGAATTGCATGTAAATTATATTTACAACTTATTGTTTTATCAAAACAATTGGCAATTATTTACCATTGTACGTTTTAAAATAATTATCTAATTTCATCATGTCATTTTTTATGTTGACTGGCTACTTTTGGCCGAAGTTACTCATTCAGCTTTGCTAGTTGCTTGCCCTAAAGCTGACGCTTACTAACTAAGAGTAACAAATCAACATAAACCGAAAATTTTTAATCCTGTTATTTATGGTCAAATCAATTACGGAATACGGATATCCTTATTTTATTTAAGGTGGTACTGCTCTAACTTGTACCAAAGTGAGCGCTCGCTCACTTCCAGCAACTTAGCAGCTTTGGATTTATTGCCATGGCAAGCGGCAATAGCTTCCGTGATCAGCTTTCTTTCAATCTGTTCTATGGTTTTGGGGATTGAAAATGCATTATCGGCATCAGCCGTTATGTCAGGTGGTGCGGCACTTGGGGCTGGTGTGTGAGCCTGCGTGTTTTCTGGCGGCTGCGTTGCAACCTCTGCAATGTCCGCTGGCAAGTGCTGCACCTGAATGGTGTCGTTGCCTGCCAGAATTGCAGCGCGTTCCAGTACATTTTGCAATTCACGCACATTACCCGGCCAGGCATATTGGCTTAGTTTCTGCCTGGCTTCATCGCTGATATGTGCGTTGCGTTTGGCTAAAAAATGCTGCGCTGTGAGGGCTATATCATCACTTCGCTCGCGTAGTGCGGGTAAATTTAATTGAAAAACATTAAGCCGGTAATACAAGTCTTCGCGTAATTTCCCTTCTTTCACAGCCAACCGCGGGTCCCGATTAGTTGCGGCAAGCACGCGAATATCCAGCTCAATCTGACGATTCCCGCCTAGCTTTTCAATCACGCCTT
>PHCL01000440.1 GCA_002842195.1 Betaproteobacteria bacterium HGW-Betaproteobacteria-20
CAAAAGTCGGCGCTACTAATACCAATGCTCCACACGTCATTAAAGACAAAGTGCTGACAGGTTGTTCAGGTGCTGAGTTCGGTGTACGTTGCTTTATTGCTGCTTATTTTATTAAAGATGGTTCTTTAGCATGGAAAGCCTACTCAACAGGCCCTGATGCTGAAGTGTTAATTGGTGAAGACTTCAATAAAGATACGCCTGAGTACAGTGCATTGTCAGTTTACCAAGACGTAAACGGTGGTAACAAAGAAGGTGGTTCTTTCAAACCATTACCACATGACCAATTGAAAATTGGCGAAAAAGAACTTGGTACACGTACCTGGTTAAAACCACAAGCCGTTAAAGATGGCTGGCAACATGGTGGTGGCTCTGTGTGGGGTTGGTTTCCGTATGATGCACGTACAAACTTAGTGTATTACGGAATCGGCAACCCATCCGTTTGGAATCCAGATGTCCGTCCAGGTGACAACAAATGGTCTATGTCTGTATTTGCGCGTGATGTAGACACAGGTATGGCACGTTGGGGTATGCAAATGACGCCACATGATGAGTGGGATTACGATGGCGTGAATGAAGTGATTCTGTTCGACAAAGGTGGTAAAACTTATGCATGGCATCATGACCGTAACGGTTTTGCCTACACATGGCATGCGCATACTGGTAAATTAGTGGCTGCTGAAAAAGTACATCCATTCGTTAACTGGGCAACAGGTGTTGATTTAAAAACAGGTGTACCAAATAAAACTGCTAACGCTTCAACCCACCAGGACTATAACGCTAAAGGTATCTGCCCGGCTGCATTGGGTACTAAAGACCAACAACCAGCGGCATACTCACCAAAAACGGGTTTAATGTACTCTCCAATGAATCACGTTTGTATGACCTACGAGCCAGTGGAGTCTAAATACGTGGCTGGTCAACCTTGGGTTGGTGCTACTTTAACCATGTTCCCAGGTCCTGACGGCGTAATGGGCGGTTTTGCTGCCTATGACCCAATGACCAACAAAAAAGTATGGTACAACAAAGAGAAATTCTCTGCTTGGGGTGGTGCTTTAGCAACTGCTTCAAACCTAGTATTCTTCGGTACTTTGGATCGTTGGTTC
>PHCL01000046.1 GCA_002842195.1 Betaproteobacteria bacterium HGW-Betaproteobacteria-20
GTTTCTGGCGGATTTACCTTTTTTGCAGACCGCGTAAAAGCCATACTGGCGCTGGATTATGCAGTTTCCAATACCTTAGAGATTATTGACGGAAAACTTACGGGCAATATTTTAGGGGATATTGTCGATGCGCAGGTAAAAGCCGACGAGTTAATTAAATTACGCGATAAATTAGGGCTAACCGCTGCACAAACCATTGCCATCGGCGATGGCGCAAACGACCTGAAAATGATGCAGGCCGCAGGCATCGGGGTGGCTTACCACGCCAAACCTATTGTGCAGGCGCAAGCGAACTATGCGCTGAACTATGTAGGCTTAGATGGCGTAATCGGCTTGCTGACTACTTAACTTAATCCTTCAACAAGGATGAACGATTTAATTTCGTTCGTGGTGAGCTTGTCGAACCATGACTTGTACAGAGTACCCTTGAGCTTAAAATCTTGCATCGCCCCAGCGCAACGGGCAGCGATCATCACCAATGTAATAGGTCTCGCCACTGCGATCAACGCAGTAATTCGGTGAGATAATCATCTCAGAAAAGGTCATGCCTTCACTGATACGCGTGTACTCGAATAATACAGACCGGATAACCTTAGCATTTTTATAGATGTGCGAGCCGTGTGAAATCCAGCACGGACCGATGATTTCAGCGCCCGCATCAATCTGCGTGCCTGAATCAATATATACCGGGCCTTCTATCTTAACGTTGTCCCAGTCAATTTTAGTATTCAGCCCTACCCACACGCCAGGTCTAACCTCCTTACCCGGCATTTGCATATAACTAATTTCACCTCGCAATACGCGTTGCAATACTTCCCAATAATCCGAGATACGCCCGATATCAATCCAGTTATAAAATCGATTTTGTGCGTAAAAAGGCAGGTTTTTTTCAACAAGTAAGGGGAACAACTGACTGCCGATATCAAAATTCACGCCTGGCGGGATTAACGCGATGGCTTCAGGTTCAAAAAAGTAAATCCCGGTACTCGCCAGGTTAGAGCGTGCATCCTGTGGCATTGGTTTTTCCTGAAACGAAATCACGCGACCAGCCTGATCCGTTTCAACCATACCGTAGTTACTCACTTCAGCGCTAGGCACCTCCATCGCAACCACGCTCACTATCGCTTTTTTCTGTTTGTGCTCGAATAATGCAGAGCCTATATCTAGATCGATGAGTGCATCACCGCACATCACAATAGTGGTCTGATCAAAGAAACCACCAAAATCCTGTATGTGCCGCATTCCTCCAGCCGAACCCAGCGGCTTGGGTGTAAGTTCGCCATGATCGTAAATGCCTTCGTAGGAATAACCGATTTCCACGCCCCAGCGCTGACCATTACCAAAATACTGCTCAATTTTACTGTTTAAGTGCGCCACATTGACCATAATTTCGCGTACTCCATGTCGCGCAAGATGCTCAATTAAATATTCCATCACCGGCTTACCCAAAATCGGAATCATAGGTTTTGGTAAATCCTTGGTCAACGGACGTACCCGTGTTCCCTGCCCGGCAGCTAAAATCATTCCCTTGAGTTGAGTTGTCATCCAAATTCCCTATGGTTTTTAAATCTAGTTCTGTAAGCAAAAATTATACTAGCTCATGACACATTTTGCCGACTATTATTGGACTTACTGTTGATTTTATTAACGTAGATGATCATTGGTGGAGGCGCGAGCCGGAGTCGAACCGGCCTAAACGGCTTTGCAGGCCGCGGCATAACCGCTTTGCTATCGCGCCTTTGATGCGAGCGTTATTTGAAGTTAAACAACGTATATTACCAGTATACCGGCTGAAACTAAAACGGCGAAAGCATGTTGCTTTCGCCGTTTTATGCCATTTTAACTAAATCATGTTTAAACTGATTAACCATGTTTACCAAATTCGTGGAGCGGGAAACGAGACTCGAACTCGCGACCTATACCTTGGCAAGGTATCGCTCTACCAGCTGAGCTATTCCCGCGTCGTTAAGACAGGCGCCATTATAGCGATTTTCAGAATACCGTCAAGACTAAACGACACTCTTGATGCTTATTTATTTGACTTTTATTGCCCTTTTAATTTTGGCAAAGCGGCTTTCAGGTAATAAGCCATTGATAGCAATGTTAAAAATGCGGCAATTACAATTAAAATATGGCCGAATAATTTAGTTGGAAAAATACCCAGCCCGCCTAAATCAATATCATCCCAAAACAATAAAAATAATATTGCAACCATTTGCACTGCAGTTTTTACTTTACCTATCATCGCAACGCCTACGCTGCTGCTTTGTCCTTCACCTGCCATCCATTCGCGCAGCGCACTTACGGCGATTTCGCGACCGATAATAATCAAGGAAACAATTGCACCAACACGGCCAAATTCAACCAGCACAATAAGCGCGGCGGCCACCATCAACTTATCCGCCACCGGGTCCAAAAATGCGCCGAACGCTGATGTTTGATGCCAACGTCGTGCTAGATAACCATCCAGCCAGTCGGTAAATGCGGCAATCGCAAACACTGCGGTTGCAAAAATATTCACCATATGAGAAGGCATTGCACTTAATTTGTGTAGATTTTCTGGCCAGTAAAATGCGCCGACAAATATAGGTATCAGCAAAATACGCAACCAAGTGAGCATGGTTGGGATGTTAATGTTCATAATTCACACTCAATGATTGAAAAACACTTTTGAAACCTTTGAAAAAGCACTGATTGTGGATGAAGTGCAAGGCGCACGGAACGCAAGAAGCGGAATGTACACGCAGTACTTGAGCATTCTGAGTACCGCGCAACGCAGCAATTCGCCGCAAGAAGTGCTTTTTCAAAGGTTTCACTAATGAAATTCTCCGTATATTTTTTCAGCCAAACTCGGGCTAATCCCCTCAACTTGGGAAATTTCGTCAATACTAGCACTTTTTACGCCGTCTAATCCACCAAAGCGCGTTAATAGGGCCTTACGGCGCTTTGCACCGATACCTTCAATATCTTCCAGGCTTGAATGCATGCGCGCTTTGGCGCGTTTGGCGCGATGCCCGGTAATGGCAAATCGGTGCGCTTCATCACGTATTTGCTGCAGTAAATGCAGTCCTTTGTTGTCTTTTTCCAGATTGAGCATTTCGCCTGTGTCTGAAAAAATCATGGTTTCCAGCCCCGGTCGGCGTTCTTCACCCTTAGCAATGCCGACTAGTAAAATATCCTCCAAGCCAACTTCTGCCATCACTTCAACCGCCACACCCAGCTGGCCTTTACCGCCATCAATAAACACCAAATCCGGTCGCATACCTTCGCCAGCTGCCACTTTTTTATATCGACGTGTCAGCACATCCCGCATCGCAGCATAATCATCGCCAGGCGTAATACCTGTCACGTTATAACGCCTATACTCGCTATTTTGCATATCGCCTCGGTCAAACACCACACAACTGCCGACCGTTGCTTCACCCATGGTATGGCTAATATCAAAACACTCTATGCGCTCGGTACTGTCCGGCAAGTGCAGCGCCTCGCGCAGGGCGACCAGCTTTGCTTCCTGATTAGCAGAAGTTGCCGCGCGTTGACTCAAGGCAAGCTCGGCATTGGTTTGTGCCATTTTCAGCCACACGCGTTTATCGCCAATTGCATTGATATTGATTTTGACTTTGCGTCCGGCTTGCTCGCTCAACACCTGCTCAATCACTGCTGTTTCAATCTTAACGCCCACCACGATCAACGGCGGTGTGTTTTGTGCCACATAATGCTGTGCCAAAAAAGCCGCCATACTGGTTTCCAGTGATTCGCCATCACTATTTTTAGGCATATAACTTCTATCACCCAAATGCCGCCCGCCGCGTATCATCACCAGGTTAATGCAATGCTGCCCTTGTAATTCTGCACAGGCAATCACATCGGCATCCGACACATTGAAGTCGCTGACAAACTGCTTGGCCTGCACTTGACGTAAAGCCTGCATGCGGTTTCTAAACACAACCGCCAGCTCATAGTCCTGGTTTGCTGCAGCGGCATTCATCTGCTCACCAAGCGCATCAATCACCTCATTGGTTTTGCCCTGCAAAAACATCGCGGCCTGCTGTACGTCGTTGCGGTAATCCTCGCCAGAAATCAGCCCGACGCAAGGCGCGGTACAGCGTTCTATCTGGTGCTGCAAACATGGGCGACTGCGATTGGCGAATACGGTATTTTCACAAGTACGTAACTTGAATACTTTTTGCAAAAGATGAATGCTTTCACGCACCGCAACGGAGTTAGGAAAAGGCCCGAAATACTGACTACCTTTGCGCTGCGTACCGCGATGAAATGCCAATCGTGAAAATTCATCGCCCGTAAGTGTGATGTAAGGGTACGACTTATCATCGCGAAACAACACGTTATAACGCGGCATCAAACCTTTAATCAGGTTATTTTCCAACAATAAAGCTTCCGCTTCATTGTGAGTGACGGTGGTTTCAATCTTGACGATATTACTCACCATCATGCGCGTGCGCGGACTAGGCAAGTTTTTGTTGAAATAACTTGAAACGCGCTTTTTTAAATCTTTGGCTTTGCCCACATAAATCACCTCATCCGTGGCGTTTATCATGCGGTACACGCCTGGCAAATTTGGCAGGTTTTTTAGGATGGGTTTTGGGTCAAACATGGTGATATTTTAGCACTAGATGCCTGTGCGGGTTTCGCCATCTATCGTGCTAAAAATCGTGTTGCATGTTTTTTCATATTTAGTAGGGTGTGCAAATGGATTTTAATTTGCACACCGCGTTAAGTTCATACCTTTAATGGTGTGCAAGATAAAGCATTTTGCACACCCTACGCTGGCTAATGGCTTTGTAGCCTTGAATGAAACGTAGTGGAATCAAGGTTTCGTTGCAGCCCTCGATTTCATTTCATTGTATCGAGGCTACGCTGGCTCGGTATTGCCATTTGTATAAAAACTAACGGTTAATATTGGTGGCATCATCAGATAAATGCACCTAAAAAGGTACGTAAAGGCAAGCGAATTTTGTGAATTAAACGTAAAGGCGGATCATTTAATAGTGGTCTGTCCCCTATTGTCCTATTATTATAAAAGTTAAGTCCAACTTTTTAAGACTAGCGACCAAAGCGTTATTACAAAACCAATAACAATATACAAATTGTCCCAATTTAAATTTAGCAAATCTGACTCAGCTTTATTAAGTACAATCCAAACAATTCTACGAATAAAATAGATAGATGTTGAACCTATCCATACTGAAGCTAATACCAAAAACCAAGTAAATTCAAAAAATCCCCAAATTACAAATACAATAGAAGATATATACAGCAAAGAAGTGAGTGTATATACATATTTACTCCTGCTCATTTTTTCCATTGAAAATATTGAAGACCCTAGAATTGATATACCAACAATATACATATAGTCTGAGGCATTAAGTTCTAAGTTTCCTAGAAATTTAAAGCAGAATATTGATATAGCTAAAATCCACAATATTTTATAAAACATAATTCCAATTGTTTTAAACGAAGATACTATCTTATATCACAGAAACAAAGCCCCTTAAATTATTAATAATAGTAGACAATAATAGGGGACAGACCACGATTAAATACCTGCGAGAGTGACAGTGGCAGTGCGGCACTTTCTTTAATCATACAAAGAAACAATCTTACTCCTCAGCTTTAGCTTCCGCAATCCGCAACAAACGAGCCTCTTCGGCTTTCTTTGTATCCTCAATCTCACGCATCACGCTTTTTAAATCCACCGCTTTGGTGCTTTGCCTGAAACGGCCTGTTAGCTCGGTTTCCAGCGTTAAATCGCCATGTGTATACAACGCCCAAATTTCTTTGCCATATTGCGTGTTCAACAGTTCAGGCGCAAAACGTCCAAAATAGTCACTTAAGTTTCTAACATCGCGCTCCAGCATGCTGCTGGCCTGGTTGTTACCTGCCGCATCTACTGCCTGCGGTAAATCAATAATCACCGGGCCGTCGGCACTCATGAGGATATTAAATTCAGACAAATCGCCATGCACGATGCCTGCGCACAACATACGCACCACTTCTTTAATTAAAGTACGGTGATGCATACGTGCATCTTCTGCACTAAAGGTTATATCGTTCAAGCGTGGCGCGGCGTTGCCGTTGGCATCGGTCACTAATTCCATCAGCAACACGCCTTCGTAAAAATTATACGGCTCTGGCACACGCACGCCGGCATTGGCGAGGCGATACAAAGCATCGACCTCCGCACTTTGCCAAGCCGCTTCTTGTGATTCTCGACCGAATTTTGAGCCTTTAGCCATGGCGCGGCCTTGGCGACTATTTTTAGTTTTGCGACCTTCGGTGTAATCCACACTCTGGCGAAAGCTACGTTTATTCGCCTCTTTATAAACCTTGGCGCAACGCACCTCATCGCCACAGCGCACCACATACACAGTCGCTTCTTTGCCGCTCATGAGCTGGCGCACCACATCGTCAATCAGGCCGTCTTCAAGCAGGGGTTCAAGTCTTTGGGGAGTTTTCATGGTCTTATTTTAACCGAGATTGTTCATTAGTGTTTTTATGCTTCAAAACATGCGGTTGTAGGTCGGGTTTCAACCCGAAATCTCGGACTGTCCCACGGGATACAGCTTCGCATAAAGTCCGACCTACAGTCTTTTTCGCGTTATACCACAGGCATCAGTACTGCTAATCATGCAAAGCATTACTAAAGACCTTTGCAAAAGTGCTTGTTGTGGATGAAGTACAAGGCGCACGGAACACAGTAACCGAGATAGTACGCGGTGTACAGCGAGGTTGCGAGTACCGCGCAACGCAGTAATTCGCCGCAAGAAGTGCTTTTGCAAAGGTCTTTACTAATAAATTGCGCCCCTACAACAGGCATTGTAGGGTGGGCAGGTTTTCTGCCCACGCGGTTTAAACCACCATCCGCGTGGGCAAATAAGAACTTTTGCCCACCCTACAAATTCTTATTCATCCAGCAACTTCCCGCCTATCGCCCAATCTTCATAGGCGACTTCTTCAAACGTAATGTAGGTATATGACTTTGGTTTATGCGCAACGCGCTCTAAAGTCTCAGTGATTTCCTTGGCGATTTGCGCTTTTTGTTCACGAGTGACTTCACCTGCAAGTTTGATATTAACGTATGGCATATTTTATTCTCCTTAACAAAAAAATAGTCGCGATAGCGGTGCTGTTGGCGATCACGGACTGCTAGTCAAAAACTCTGCCTTAATCATGGCAAATACTTGGTGAAACATGGTTTCTGTAAGTCGCTTCGTTTGCGTATTGTAACGACTACAATGGTAACTATCGACCAAAATCAAGCCATTTGGAAGGGTGTGGCGTGCTGCATGGCCAAACTTGTAATCTTTAATTTTTAAACTAAAAGCTTTTAATACCGCCAAATGCGCTATATTACCTAACGCCAACACGATGCTATCTGTAGCTAATTGTTGTAATTCTGCAGCTAAAAACTGGTTACATGTTGCCATCTCTACAGGTAGCGGCTTGTTATCTGGCGGCAGGCATTTTACTGCGTTGGTAATGCGGCAATTGATCAAACTTAAATCATCGTCTGCTGACAGTGATTGCGGTTTGCTGGCAAAGCCATGTGCATACAGCGTTTCGTAAAGCAAAATGCCGGCATAGTCGCCGGTAAAAGGTCGTCCCGTTTTATTTGCACCGTGCATGCCTGGTGCCAAACCTACAATAATCAGCCTGGCATCAGCATCACCAAATGCCGGCACTGGTTTACAAAAATATGTAGGGTGTTTTGCTTTAACTTCATCTAAAAAGCTGGCCAGACGCGGACATTGCCTGCAACCGCTATCAAACACAGGCTTAGCTGTCATGGTTGCCCTAAACCAGACTTGTTATGCCTGCCGGATTTCAAATGCAATGTTTTCCAGATATCGCGAACCAAGTTCAAGGTAAATACCAGCAACAACAGCGAAATGAGCAAGGATAAAATCGGGTCTATCGGCATCCAGCCTGTAATGTAAATAATTACACCTGCCGCAACAGCTGCCAACGAACCCAGTAAATCACCGATTACATGCAAAAATGCTGCGCGATTATTCAGGCTTTCTCCATGATGAAGCGCCTGGTGATGTAATTGTTTAGCAACGATTAAATTAACAATTAAGCCTAAGGTCGCAATAATCATCAGCCCTAAGCCCTGAACCGG
>PHCL01000441.1 GCA_002842195.1 Betaproteobacteria bacterium HGW-Betaproteobacteria-20
CTCAGCATTTGCATCCTCATTTTTACGTTGCAAACCAGCCATTGCATAAGTTTTAAAATTTTCCGGGGGTGGATTGTATTCTAGCTTATCGAATGAAACAGCCGAAAACCTATGTGCATTTTCAATATTGAGGTTAGCAAACTGCACCTGCATATTTTTCCAGCGGTCAGGACGAGCATCTAAATTGATGACACAGATATACTCAAAAAAAGACTGATTCATGTATCCGCCTCTGTGCTAAAAGCCTATTGGGAAATATTTAGATGGGTGCTTGTGATGTTTTAACCGCGGAACATCACAAGCAGAAGATGAATAATTGGAATATTTAGATTTAAATATCCAGAATCCGTACGCTGATTACCTAAGCCGCTTTAATCGCACTCGCCTCTTTAGCTAACTTAGTGATATACGCCCAATCGCCACGCGCCACTGCATCTGCTGGGGTTAGCCAGGTACCACCACAAACTACCACATTAGGCAGGCTCAGAAATTGTGGTGCAGAATCAACCGTAACACCGCCTGTAGGGCAAAACTTAACATCACCAAATGGGCCAGAAAAACCTTTAAGTAAGTTAATGCCGCCTACTGCAACTGCCGGAAATAATTTTAAAAAGTAATAATCATCCGCATTAGCGGTCATGATTTCAGAACCAGTAGAAACCCCTGGTAATAATGGCAAACCAATTTTACGTGCAAATTGACCTAGCTCGCTGGTGTAACCAGGGCTTACGGCAAATTTACAGCCTGCATCAAGTGAGGCTTGTGCATCTTTAAGGTTACGTACCGTACCTGAACCCAAAATTGCATCTGGCACATGCTTGGCAATGGCTTCCATACCTGCTAGTGCGCATGATGTGCGTAGCGTGACTTCCAGCACTCTAATACCACCTGCGAGTAGCGCTTCAGCCATCGGCACGGCATCCTCTACTCGGTTGATAACGATTACTGGGATCACTGGGCCGTAATTGGCTAAATCTAATGTGCTCATTTTTTTCTACCTATGATGTTAATTTATTTTTACTGAATTCTCACCACCCTTCGACAAGCTCAGGGAACGGTGGAAACGTTAGTTTGATATTTTGGTTGGTTTTATTTTAGGCT
>PHCL01000047.1 GCA_002842195.1 Betaproteobacteria bacterium HGW-Betaproteobacteria-20
TATGCACGTGCAAGAAATGCAGCGTTTAGGCGCAGATATCAGCATTGACGGTAATACCGCTTTAGTCACAGGTGTGCCATTTTTAGATGGCGCAACCGTTATGGCAACCGATTTGCGCGCTTCGGCAAGCTTGGTTTTGGCGGGGCTAGTTGCACGCGGAGAAACTGTGATTGAGCGTATTTATCATCTAGATCGTGGATATGAAAACTTAGAAGCAAAATTGAATGCGCTTGGCGCGAACGTTAAGCGTATACACTAAACATCTCCCTTCGATAAGCTCAGGTGGCGAGAGTCAAAGCGGATTGCAATAATTTAACCCACGCTCCGTGAGATTGTCGAAGGGGCCGGAATAGACAATAAATTATGATTACCATAGCATTATCAAAAGGCCGCATCTTTGAAGAAACCACGCCACTATTGGCTGCGGCGGGCATACGCGCACTTGAAGATCCGGAATCATCGCGTAAACTGATACTTGCAACTAATCGAGCGGATGTCCGCTTGATTATTGTGCGTGCCAGTGACGTGCCTACTTACGTGCAATACGGCGCAGCTGATTTAGGTATTGCCGGTAAAGATGTGTTGGACGAACACGGAGGTGAAGGCCTGTATCAGCCGATAGACCTTCAAATAGCCAAATGTAAAATGATGGTAGCCGTGCGTGAAGATTTTGATTATTTCGCTTCAATCCGCAGTGGCGCGCGCTTAAAAGTAGTGACTAAATATGTAAAAACAGCACGTGAACACTTTGCAGCTAAAGGCATGCACGTAGACCTTATCAAGCTTTATGGTTCTATGGAACTCGGCCCATTGGTTGGGTTGGCCGACGTGATTGTTGATTTAGTCAGTACGGGTGGCACGCTACGTGCCAATAACCTCAAAGCGGTTGAAGAAGTTGGCGATATTAGTTCGCGTTTGGTGGTAAACCAGGCTTCATTAAAGCTTAATCGCGCTAAAATCCAGCCGATTATGGATGCATTTTTAAGTGCAATAACGACCAAATAAATTAATTTAAGATAATTGGGTTTAAGTATATGAGTGTGAATATTAGACGTTTTTCTACTGTTGATGAAGATTTTGGCGATAGGTTAAAAAGCCTGCTTGCTTTTGAAACGGCACAAGATGACAGCATTGATGAGGTTGTGGCAGGCATACTGAAAGATGTTAAAAAGCGTGGTGATGCGGCGGTGCTGGAATATACCAACCGCTTTGATAAAACTAGTGCGACTCACCTTGCAGAGCTTGAAATTGGCAAGGATGAGCTAGAAGCTGCTTTTATCGGCTTGCCAGCAGACCAGCGCGAAGCTTTGCAAATGGCGGCCAATCGGGTGCGCATGTACCATGAGAAGCAGTTGATGACTTCTTGGAGCTATACCGAAGCAGACGGTACGCTACTGGGACAACAAGTGACGTCATTAGACCGTGTAGGTTTGTATGTGCCGGGCGGCAAGGCGGCGTACCCATCTTCGGTATTAATGAATGCGATTCCGGCTAAAGTAGCGGGAGTTAAAGAGTTGATTATGGTGGTGCCTACACCAAACGGTGAAAGAAATCAGCTGGTATTAGCCGCAGCAGCAGTGTGTGGCGTAGACCGTGTATTTTGCATAGGTGGTGCGCAAGCTGTGGGTGCGCTGGCTTATGGCACGCAAACCGTACCGCAAGTAGATAAAGTAGTTGGGCCTGGAAATGCCTATGTAGCTGCTGCTAAACGTCGTGTATTTGGCGTAGTGGGGATTGATATGGTAGCAGGGCCATCAGAGATTCTAGTGATATGTGATGGTAAAACTAATCCGGATTGGGTGGCGATGGATTTATTCAGCCAAGCAGAACACGATGAATTGGCACAAGCCATTCTGTTAAGTCCTGATGCGGATTTTTTGGACAAAGTCAGCGCTAGCATTCAGAAACTTGTAGAAGAAATGCCACGTAAAGACATTATCAGAACGTCATTAACTGACCGTGGTGCGCTGATTCAAGTGCGTGATTTAGCCGAAGCGGCTGAAATTTGTAACTACATTGCGCCTGAACATTTGGAATTATCAATGGATGAGCCGCTAGCTTTCAGCAAAGAAATTAAGCATGCGGGTGCTATTTTTATGGGCAGGAACACTTGTGAAGCACTAGGCGACTACTGCGCAGGACCAAATCATGTGTTGCCAACTTCACGTACAGCACGTTTTAGCTCACCGCTAGGTGTGTATGATTTTCAGAAACGCTCAAGCTTGATTATGGTGTCAGCGGAAGGTGCGCAGGTGTTAGGTAAGGTCGCAGCAACGCTTGCTTATGGTGAGGGCTTGCAGGCTCATGCCAGGTCGGCTGAGTATCGATTAAAAAGCTAATTTAAAATGAGTAAATATTGGAGTGATGTCGTACATAAGCTCACACCTTATGTGCCAGGCGAGCAGCCTAAGCTGGATAATTTAGTTAAGCTGAATACCAATGAGAACCCTTATGGCCCCAGCCCTAGAGTAATAGCAGCACTGAAGCTTGAAGCAGCGGATACTTTACGTTTGTACCCAGACCCAAATTCTGATGCGCTTAAAGAGTCGATTGCGAATACATATAAGTTAAATGCAATCCAGGTGTTTGTAGGTAATGGCTCGGATGAAGTTTTAGCCCATGTGTTTCAAGCTTTACTAAAGCACAGCAGGCCGTTGCTATTTCCTGATATTACTTATAGTTTTTACCCTGTGTATTGCAGCTTATACGACATTGAGTATCAAACAATACCGTTAGCGGAAGATTTTACGATAAATATTGATGATTATGATCAGCCTAATGGCGGCATCATATTCCCTAACCCCAATGCGCCAACCGGCATTCCGCTTGCATTGACCGAAATTGAAAAACTGCTAAAAAAGAATACGCAGTCTGTTGTGGTGATTGATGAAGCTTATGTAGATTTTGGTACGGAATCTGCGGTGAGTTTAATCAATACTTATCCTAATTTATTGGTCACGCATACTTTATCTAAAGCACGCTCGTTAGCCGGTTTGCGAGTAGGTTATGCACTAGGCTCGCCAGCGTTAATTGAAGCGCTCACACGCGTGAAAGATAGTTTTAATTCGTACCCGATTGACCGTTTTGCATCTGCCGGCGCAATTGCCGCCATGCAAGATACCGCATATTTTGAAGCGACTTGTAGTAAGGTCATTGAAACGCGGGAAGCGCTCGTTAAAGAACTGACAAATTTGGGTTTTGAAGTATTACCTTCGGGTGCAAATTTTATTTTTGCTAAGCATAAAGTTAAAGATGGCGCAGAACTTGTCGCTAAATTACGCGAAAAAAGCATTATCGTGCGCCATTTTAAATCACCAAGTCGTATCGCTTCATATATACGTATTACAATAGGCACTGACGAGCAATCAAAATTACTCATTAATGCACTTTACGGGCTATTGTAGCATTTACATAAAAGTGCCCCCAAGCGGCTAATTACATATAATCCTGGCGATTATGTGCCTATAGTTGGCATTAACTGACCGAAATAAGTTAAAAAAGTATTTAAATTCACGTTAACTGCATGCTATTATCGCGCAATGTGCGATTCTTGCACAATAAAACAATTATTTTAATTCGTATTTTTAAACTCAAGTAAATCACCTCGCGATTTACTTTTAGCTGGAGGATGTAGCATGGCACAAACCCAAATGGCATTAGATTCATTAGATTTCGACGGTACCGTCGCTTTAGCAACCAAGGTTGCTCCACATGTAGACATTCTTGAAATTGGTACACCATGCATTAAGCATAACGGTATCAAGTTGCTTGAAGTGTTACGTGCTAAATTCCCAAACAACAAAATCCTGGTTGACCTTAAAACTATGGATGCTGGTTTCTACGAAGCTGAGCCATTCTACAAAGCAGGTGCAGATATTTGTACAGTTTTGGGTACTGCCGACATTGGTACTATTAAAGGCGTAATTGATGTTGCTAACAAGTATGGCAAAAAAGCACAAGTTGATTTAATCAACGTTGCTGATAAGAAAACACGCACACAAGAAGTTGCTAAATTAGGTGCACATATCATTGGCGTGCACACTGGCTTGGACCAACAAGCTGCCGGTCAAACACCTTTCAATGACTTGGCAATGGTTGCTGGTTTAAATTTAGGCGTTGACATTTCAGTTGCCGGCGGCGTTAAAGCAGCTACAACACAACAAGTTAAAGATGCAGGCGCAACAATTATCGTTGCTGGCGCTGCTATTTACGGCGCTGCTGACCCAGCTGCTGCAGCTGCTGAAATTACAGCAATTGCTCATGGTGGTTCTGCTAGTACCGGCGGCATGAAAAAATCTTTACCTTGGATTATTGGTGTTGCAGTGCTGGTATTATTATTCTCACTACTTAGCGGCAAAAAAGATGCTGTTGAACAAGCCGTTGATACTGCTACTGAAATCACTGCGCCGGCTGTTGAGGCAACTGAAGCTGCAGCTACTGAAGCTGCTGATGCCGTTTCTGAAGCAGTTGAAGCTGCAAAAACAGAAGCTGCTCAATAATATACCTCTTACTCAATGCAGTTGCTTGGCATGCTAAGCAACTTGCAAGTGAAGCGAGTGGTAATTAGCGCAAGCTGATGAATACAAAGCCTAGTAAAGATAATCTATATGTCTTACTAGGCTTTGTTCTTTTTGCATACTTTTTAAACGCAATATATTGACCATTAGTTATAACGCTCTTGCAGTTTTTTTGTATGCTCAAAAAAACCAGTGCAGCGGGCTTAGATAAAAATAGCGTTTAGATTAAAATGGCGTTTAGGTTAAAATAGCATTCAATAATTTTTACACACTTTTTTCATTAAGCGATTCAATATGCGCTCCGCTGAAGTCATCAGAAATACCTTAGAAACTCAAATTACTGTCGCTATCAATTTAGATGGCACTGGCATTTCTCAATTCAACACTGGCTTAGGTTTTTTAGACCACATGCTGGATCAAATTGCACGCCATGGCATGATGGATATTAGCGTTAATGCCAAGGGTGATTTACACATTGATGCACATCACACTGTTGAAGATATCGGCATTACCTTGGGTCAGGCTTTTATAAAAGCGCTAGGTGACAAAAAAGGTATACGCCGTTATGGTCACGCTTACGTGCCTTTGGATGAAGCTTTATCTCGCGTGGTGTTAGATGTTTCTGGCCGCCCGGGTTTAGAATTCGGCTGTGTATTCACACGTGCTGCCATTGGTGAATTTGATGTGGATTTGATACATGAATTTTTTCAGGGTTTTGTCAATCATGCCAATGTTACCTTGCATATTGACAATCTAAAAGGTCATAACGCTCATCATCAGGCTGAAACAATTTTCAAAGCATTTGGTCGTGCCTTGCGCATGGCTGTTGAGATGGACGTTCGTATGGAAGGCATTATGCCGTCTACCAAAGGAAGTTTATAAAGTTGAAGTTTATAGCCTGTTAGCGGCAATCCCATGAAGATAGCGGTATGAAAAAAATAGATATAGCAGTGGTTGACTATGGCATGGGAAATTTGCGTTCAGTGTCTAAGGCGCTGGAGCATGTCGCACCTTCAAAAAATGTGCTGGTGACTAGCAATCCTGTAGCTATTGCTAATGCGGAGCGTGTAGTTTTTCCAGGCCAGGGCGCTATGCCAGATTGTATTCGAGAATTAGATGCGCGTGGTTTGCGCGAGGCAGTGATACATGCGGCAAAAATTAAGCCATTTCTAGGCATATGCATAGGTTTACAAATGTTGTTTGAGCATTCCGAAGAGGGCGATTCAGCAGGTTTGGGCGTGTTTAAGGGCAATGTTAAGCGTTTTGCCGCAGTTGATATGCACGATGCGAACGGTGAAAAACTGAAGGTGCCGCACATGGGCTGGAATCAAGTCTATCAGAGCCAACATAAGCAAACACCTCCCCATGCCTTGTGGCAGGGTATTGAAGATGGCGCGCGTTTTTATTATGTACATAGTTATTACGTGGTGCCTGAAGACGATGATATAACATCAGGATATAGCGAGTATCCAAGTCGCTTTACCAGTGCGATTGCAAAAGATAATCTTTTTGCAGTACAGTTTCACCCTGAAAAAAGTGCAAATGCAGGCTTGCAAATGCTAAGCAATTTCGTAAACTGGTTGCCTTAACGTAACTTTAATTAATCACTTAATCTTTGTTCAATATTTTTAATTACTATCTAATCTAACTATGTTAATTATCCCAGCAATTGATCTCAAAGACGGCCATTGTGTCAGACTAAAGCAAGGCTTAATGGAAGAATCTACGGTGTTTTCCGAAGACCCTGGTGCCATGGCGCGGCACTGGGTTGATAAAGGCGGCAAGCGATTACATCTGGTTGATTTGAATGGCGCATTCGCAGGTAAGCCGGTGAATGAAGCGGCTATTAAAGCCATCGTTAGTGCAGTTGGCGGCGATATTCCTATTCAATTAGGTGGCGGTATTCGTGATTTAGAAACCATAGAGCGTTATTTGGACGATGGTATTGATTATGTAATTATCGGCACTGCTGCCGTAAAGAATCCGGGTTTTTTACATGACGCTTGTGATGCTTTTCCAGGTCAAATCATTGTCGGTTTAGATGCTAAAGATGGCAAAGTGGCGGTCGATGGATGGTCTAAGCTTACCGGGCATGATGTGATTGATTTAGCCAGGAAATTCGAAGATTATGGTGTGAGTTCCATTGTGTATACCGATATCGGCCGCGATGGCATGTTAACTGGCGTGAATATTGAAGCAACGGTTGCTTTAGCGCAGGCGTTATCCATTCCGGTTATTGCTTCTGGCGGTGTAACTAATTTAGATGATGTGCGCAAATTATGTGCTGTCGCCAGTGAGGGTATTATCGGCACCATTACCGGTCGCGCGATTTACGAAGGCACGTTAGATTTTACTGCAGCACAAAAACTAGCGGATGAATTAAGTGCTCGCTAAGCGTATTATTCCTTGCTTAGACGTGACTAATGGTCGCGTGGTGAAAGGCGTAAATTTTCTCGAGTTGCGCGATGCGGGCGACCCGGTGGAAATCGCCAAGCGTTATGATGAGCAAGGCGCGGATGAGCTGACGTTTCTAGACATCACTGCAAGCTCAGATGACCGTGGTTTGCTGTTACATATTATTGAAGAAGTGGCCTCCCAGGTGTTTATTCCACTCACGGTTGGCGGCGGCGTGCGTGAGGTTGAAGATGTACGTCGATTACTGAATGCAGGCGCGGATAAAGTGAGTATTAATACCACCGCAGTACTTAACCCAAAAATGGTACAGGATGCTGCCGCACGTTTCGGTTCACAGTGTATCGTGGTCGCGATTGACGCTAAAAAAGTAGATAATCAGCCATTTGAGTGGGAGGTATTTACCCACGGTGGCAGAAAAGCCACCGGTTTGGATGCCGTAAAATGGGCGGAATATATGGTCAGCCTTGGCGCGGGTGAGTTGTTGATTACCAGCATGGATAGGGATGGAACCAAGATAGGCTTTAATAATCCTCTTAACCATGCCATTTCTGAAGCCGTAGATGTGCCGATTATCGCATCGGGCGGCGCGGGCAATTTGCAGCATTTGGTTGATGGTGTAAAAATAGGGGGTGCCGATGCGGTGCTGGCAGCGAGTATTTTTCACTATGGCGAATACACGGTGCAGCAAGCTAAAGAATATATGAAAATAAATGGAATAGAAGTCCGTCTATGACTGGTTTAAGTAGTGCATTATTAAATTCGTGGTTAGACGAAGTGCATTGGGATAATAACGGCCTGGTGCCAGTGATTGCGCAAGAACACGGCACAGGTAAAGTGCTGATGTTTGCATGGATGAATCGTGAAGCTTTGCAACTGACCTTTGACACTAGGCAAGCTGTGTACTGGTCACGTTCACGCAATAAACTGTGGCGTAAAGGTGAAGAATCCGGTCACTTTCAGAAAGTGAAGTCGATTCGCACCGATTGCGACGGTGATGTGTTGTTGTTGGCGATTGAACAGGTCGGCGGCATCGCTTGCCACACCGGCCGCGAAAGCTGCTTTTTCAACGAGTTGCAGGGGGAATATTGGGTTCCCGCTGATCCGGTTTTAAAAGATCCTAAGGAAATTTACGCAAAATGAGCACGCA
>PHCL01000442.1 GCA_002842195.1 Betaproteobacteria bacterium HGW-Betaproteobacteria-20
GGTCAATGTGCTGGGCCAGATTTTAAAAGCCATGTCCGGATTGCAGCGTTTATCGCTCTGCTTGCCGCCTTCATTTACTAAACTACTTGACGATGTAAAAATCAGACCTAATACACAGGCAATGGCCGAGAGTTTAGGTGGACATGGTAAGGATTACGATTTAATTTCTCCCAAAGTAGGTATATTTTTAGGCAATATGGCATTAAGTACCCCCCGATTTACTGAGATGTATAGTTTGGCTGAAGCGATTGGCGGAATCTCAGGTGCCAAGGGCGGTATATTACCTGCTGCAGCCAACAGTACCGGTATGCATATGATAGGCGTAATGCCGAGCAGTATGGGCATGCATGCCAGAGCAATGCTAGAACTCCCGCGCAAGGCGTATTTGCTACTAAATATTGAGCCAGAACTTGATTGTCAACATGCAGCTTTGGCAAAATCTGCAATGGAAAAAGCCGAGTGCGTTGTAGCACTTACAGCCTTTAAATCACAAGCTTTAGATAATGCAGATGTATTGTTACCAATCGCGCCTTTTACCGAAACTTCAGGTACGTTTATGAGCATGGAAGGCCGTATACAAAGCTTTACAGCAGTAGCTAAACCGTTAGGTGAATGTCGTCCAGCCTGGAAAGTATTACGTGTATTAGCAAATACCTTGGGCTTACAAGGATTTGATTACGAAACCAGTGAGCAGGTAAAAGATGCTATTTTTGGCGGCGAAAAACCATCAGCTGTAGCATGGCGTAGCCTCAATAACAATCTTAAAGAGTTGGTTGATATTGAGGTTAACATTAAATCAGATGGCTTACGTAGAATCGGTGAGGTGCCTCAGTATGAGTCTGATCCTATTGTTCGTCGCTCGGTTTCTTTGCAAAAAACCAAATATAACACACACCCTATGGCGCGCATGTGTGCAGCACAAATTGCAGAACTAAATTTAGCTGAAGGCGATACGGTATTGGTTAAGCAAGATAATGGGAGCGCAATCTTGATTGTGCGACTGGATAATCATGTGGCGATGGGTTGTGTGCGCGTTACTGCCGCACATGAAGATACGGTCGGTTTGGGAGACATGATGGGTGAAATTACTGT
>PHCL01000048.1 GCA_002842195.1 Betaproteobacteria bacterium HGW-Betaproteobacteria-20
TGATGAGGATGGACTATTTGCTAAACGCTGCAATATGAGTATGGTGTCGCTTGAAAAAGTAGAGGCCGCAGAGGCGGGCATGGGTAAAGTGCATCATTTAGCTCAACCAGATGAAGTGACACTTAAAGGCCTGATTGAAAACCACGCGAAATATACAGCCAGTGTCCGTGCCAATGCCATGTTGGCTGATTGGACAAACTACAGAAGCAAGTTTGTAAAAGTGATGCCGAATGAATACAAACGCGCTTTGATTGAACTTGCTGAAGATAAAGCATTAGTAGCGGCATAACGGGAAAGACTAAAAATATGGGTAAAGTTACTGGATTCATGGAGTTCGAGCGTCTATCTGAGGCTAATTTGCCGATAGTAGAACGCGTTAAAAATTACAAAGAGTTTGTATTGCATTTAAATGACAGTCAATCTAAGCTGCAAGCGGCGCGCTGTATGGATTGCGGCATACCGTTTTGTACCACAGGCTGTCCAGTGAACAACATTATTCCTGATTTTAACGACCTGGTGTATAGCCAGGACTGGAAAGCTGCCATTGATGTATTGCATTCAACCAATAACTTTCCGGAGTTCACAGGTCGTATTTGTCCGGCCCCCTGTGAAGCCGCTTGTACTTTAAATATTAATTCTGATCCAGTGGGAATTAAGTCTATTGAACATGCGATTATCGATAAAGCTTGGGAAAATGACTGGGTGGTCCCACAAATTCCTGCGCATAAAACAGGTAAAAAAGTTGCAATCGTAGGCTCCGGCCCTGCCGGCTTGGCAACTGCACAGCAATTGGCACGTGTGGGTCACACCGCTATAGTACTGGAAAAAAGTGACCGTATCGGCGGTTTGTTACGTTATGGCATTCCAGATTTTAAAATGGAAAAATCGCACATTGACCGTCGTATGGCGCAGATGGAAGCTGAAGGTGTTGAATTTCGTGTGAATCAGCACGTCGGTGAAAATATTAGCGCAGAGGATTTGCTGGCTGAATTTGATGCAGTAGTGTTAGCCGCTGGTGCAGAGCATCCACGCGATTTGCCAGTCGCCGGCCGTGAACTTGACGGCGTTATGTATGCCATGGATTTTTTAACGCCGCAAAATAAAGTTAACGCTGGCGATGTCATTTCAAACCAGGTTAAGGCTACCGGTAAACATGTCGTGGTGATTGGCGGCGGTGATACCGGCTCTGATTGTGTAGGTACATCCAACCGCCACGGTGCATCAAGTATCACTCAGTTTGAGTTGATGCCACAGCCGCCAATGCATGAGAACAAGGAGCTGGTGTGGCCAAACTGGCCACTTAAAATGCGCACTTCAAGCTCACATGAAGAAGGTGCAAATCGTGATTGGTCTATCACCACAAAAGCACTGATTGGTGAAAATGGCAAAGTAGTGGCCTTAAAAGGCGCTAGAGTCGAGTGGCTAGACGGAAAAATGGTTGAAGTTGCCGGTACGGAATTTACCATTAAAGCTGACTTGGTATTATTGGCAATGGGTTTTGTATCGCCAGTACAAAAATTGCTTGATGTGTTTGGCGTAGAAAAAGACAATCGCGGCAATGCCAAAGCGACAACAGAAGGTGATGATAGTTATAAAACCAGCAAAGCCAAGGTGTTCGCGGCTGGCGATGTGCGTCGCGGACAGTCATTAGTGGTTTGGGCTATACGCGAAGGTCGCCAGGCGGCAAAAGCCGTGGATGAGTTTTTAATGGGTAGCTCTACGCTTCCAAGATAAATAAAAGATAAGTAAGAGTTAAATTAAAAGTTAAATAAAAGCTTCACCACAGAGGCACAGAGGCACAGAGAACAACAGAGTAACTTACTTTTAAACAGAAATTGTTTATGGTTTTCTCCGTGTCTCTGTGCCTCTGTGGTAAAAACATGAGCCAATTGCAAAACGACACCTTTCTTCGCGCGCTGATGCGCCAGCCTACCGACTACACGCCAGTGTGGATGATGCGCCAGGCAGGCCGTTATTTGCCAGAATATCGGATGAGCCGCAAAACGGCAGGCAGCTTTTTACAGTTATGCAAAAATCCAGATTTTGCAACTGAAGTCACCCTGCAGCCGCTAGATCGCTACCCTTTGTTAGATACCGCTATTTTGTTCTCGGATATACTCACCGTGCCGGATGCGATGGGTTTAGGGCTGTATTTTGAAGAAGGTGAAGGTCCGAAATTTGAGCGCACTTTACAGCTAGAAGCGGATATTCAAAAACTCACCGTGCCGGATATGGCTAAACTGCAATACGTGTTTGATGCGGTAACTAGCATACGAAAAGCCTTAAATGGGCGCGTTCCTTTAATTGGTTTTTCTGGTAGCCCATGGACGCTTGCAACTTACATGGTGGAGGGAAAAGGCGGCACAGATTTTTTAACCATTAAAAAAATGGCTTACGCACGCCCTGATTTATTGCACCATATTTTAGAAGTCACCGCGCAAACTGTTATTCAATATCTGAATGCGCAAATCGCTGCAGGTGCGCAGGCGGTGATGATATTTGACTCATGGGGCGGCGCGCTGTCACATAATGCTTATACTGAATTTTCACTCAATTATATGCAAAAAATTGCCGCAAACTTAACCAAAACTAATGATGGGCGCAAAGTGCCTAGCATCGTGTTTACCAAAGGCGGCGCATTGTGGCTAGAGGCGCAGGCAGAAATTGGTGCAGATGCACTGGGGCTGGATTGGACGGTAGATATTGGCCAGGCACGCAAACGTGTGGGTGATAAAGTGGCATTACAGGGTAATCTGGATCCTGCAATTTTGCTTTCTACACCAGCAGCCATTGAGAAAGAAGTTGTTAATGTTTTGGCAAGTTACGGGCAGGGTCACGGCCATGTATTTAACTTAGGTCACGGTATTACCCAGTGGACACCGCCGGAAAATGCCGCGGCTATGTTAGAAGCGGTCAGAAAACACAGTAAACAGTATCACTTGTAAAAAAAGCCCGCAATTGCGGGCTTTTAAGTTTTATAACATGCGCTTTAGAGTTTCATCTTTATCAATAAATTTGTGTTTTAGCGCACCTAGAATATGCACCGCAACAACCACTAAAATAACAATACCAATGACTTCGTGTACTTCATGGTAGAGTTCGCGCATCGCTTTGTTATCGAAACCTTCAATAAAGTCGATGCCAAACCATTTGATGCCGTATTTACTGTTGATTGCCATGATGATGCCACTGACTGGCAAGGCCACCATTAACAGGTAAAGGAAATAATGCACGCCTGAAGCGAGCTTTCTCTCCCACGCCTTGTATGAGGTCAATAGTGCCGGCGGGCGATGCGAGATACGCCACAAAATTCGAATCAGTATTAAAGCAAAGATGGTGATGCCGATAGATTTATGCAGGTTGTAGTAAAAAGTGCGCGGACTCACTTCTTTTGTTAATTGCCAGGTATAAATACCCAAATCAAATAAATCGTAGGCCATTTGCTTGGGTGCTTCTTTGGGTAATTCACTCATGTACCAACCAAGACCAAACATGAAGAAAATACCAAGCGCAATGAGCCAATGTAAAAATTTTGCAGTTTTAGTATAGCGAGTTGAAGCGAGATTCATAGTAATATCCTGAGGGAAGTAAAATATTGTATGTGACAGGTGTCACAGCCAATAATTGCATAAAACCGCATCATTCTAATCTGTTACACGCATTTAAGGAATAATTCATGCGAATTCTAATGATAATCATGAGTGTGCTGACTTTTGTTGGTTGCGCCAATTTAACTTCAGACCAAGCTACCCAGACACATACAAAGATATACACAAAAACACAAGCCGATGATTTCGCATTAGAAAATTTAGGCGATGGTATCTATGTGCATCATGGTGTGCATTTAGATATTGACGAAGGCTATCAAGGTGACATTTGTAACATCAGCTTTATCGTTGGCAGCAAAGGCGTAGCGGTCATAGATACAGGCGGCAGCCTAAAAGTGGGCAAGCAACTTCGTGATGCCATTCGTAAGGTCACGACATTGCCTGTACTTTATGTAATTAACACACATGTACATCCGGATCATATTTACGGTAATGCGGCCTTTCTAGCGGATCATCCTGAATTTATAGGGCATGAAAAACTGGCAACCGCAATGGAATTACGCCGCGAGCAGTATGCCAGACTAAATGAACGGCTATTGGGAAAAGCTGCTGAAGGCAGCGAGCTGATTAAACCGACAATTGCCGTTAAAATCACGCTGGAGCCAGGCCTGATTTTAGACCTGGGTGATAGAAAACTCACAGTTAAGGCGCACCCCATTGCGCATACCAATACGGATGTTACCGTGATGGAAAGCAAGACGAGTACTTTATTTGCGGGCGACTTACTGTTTATCGAGCGCACTCCCGTATTGGAGGGCGACATCAAAGGCCTGATTGCCGAGATTGAAAAACTAAAAAACAGCCCAGCCAAGCAAATAGTGCCTGGGCATGGTCCAGTCAGCAAAAACTGGATTGAAGCACTGAATAATGCACAACATTATTTAACGGTGCTGTTAACCGACATACGGGCCAGCATCAAAAAAGGTGAAAGCATGGAATCCACCATGAATACCGCAGCAGCCACAGAAAAAAGTAAATGGGTGTTGTTCGATATTGCTAACAGGCGCAATGTGAATACGATTTACCCAGCGTTAGAGTGGGAATAAGCTGCCAGGCATTTGGTCATATGGTGTTCAAAAATGACACTTTATATGAAATTTTTGAACACCTTCAAAGTGGATGCTCTGTAAGCCTTGTGTATAGAGGCTCGCAGGGCATTGATTTTCTCTCGAGGAAATTTTGGTGATTTGAGCTTTATTATTTTTTAAGATTGTCTACACTGCAAGCAGTAACCGGATTTAAATAAAGCATGAGTAAGCCGCCTGCAATAGCCATGTATTGCAACACCGGCAGATGCAGTAAAAACGCAATTATCACGGCATAAATTGCCATGAATAATGCAAAAAACTTAGTTTTATAGCCAAAAAATAAAGCTAAACCACCAACCAACTGCACCAAAATAATCAGCGGTGCAAAAATACTAGCTAGACCTAAGCTGCCTAATCCAGCCTGATATTGTGCATAACCATTGGGATTACCAAAAAAGCCGACAATAAGCATGGTAATTTGTAATAAAAAAACTTGTGCGAGTAAAATACGGGCAAGAGCTGATAAATAGCGTTGCATAAATTAACCTTTGACTAAAAAATTTACAAAAAATAATAGCTTGCATAATGCACTGAACACAGTAAATTCGCAAGTGTAAAGCCAGAAAGCTTGATTCATATGCCAGTACAACCCAACATTATTCAAGTGGCTTGGCAACAAGCTGAAAGCCATTTGCGTGAAGTAAGAACAAAAGTATTTATTGAAGAACAGTGCGTGCCGCCAGATTTAGAATGGGATGAATTAGATGAATCCGCCCGGCATTTACTGGTTATGAACAATGCAAGCGAACCGATAGCATGCGCGAGATTGCTGAATAACGGCAGCATAGGCCGTATGGCCGTACTTAAGGATTGGCGCGGGCTTGGTGTAGGTTCGGCGTTGTTAAAAACGGCGATTGAATTACAGCAAAAACAAGGCGCAAAAATAATTACACTTTCAGCACAGTTGCATGCAATTGCTTTTTATGAAAAAGCTGGCTTTGCTGTATCCGGTCAGCCGTATTTAGATGCCAATATTCCGCATGTGGATATGCTGCTCACATTAGAGAAAAACCAGTTTTTCTCTTTGTAAATTGCTTAAACCTCGGTGATTCTATAAAATCCATGTATTCGATATTTCTCACATCCTAACTAACATTACTAAAGGAATTCTCATGTCAAAAGTCATTTTTAAAGCAGGCGAGGCCACTATTTACACAGAAGGTAAGGACACAGGTGCTGCCATGCCAGAAATTTTAATCGGTAGCATCGATGGTCCTGTTGGTCATGCATTTGCAAATATGATGGCGCAAAGCAAGGGTCACACCGCCATGTTTGCGGTGCGTGATTTAAATCAATTAGTCCGCCCAGCCTGTATGATGGCGCCAAAAGTCACACTAAAAGATAGCGCAAATATTGAGTTGTTTGGTGGTTTGGTGCAAGCTGCAACAGCGGATGCGATTTTAGATTGTGTCATCGAAGGCATTATTCCTAAAGATCAAGTCAACGATTTATGTATTATCAGCTTGGTTTGGATTGATCCGCGTGCGGCTAAAGATGAAAATCTAGACAAAGCGGATATGTATAAAAACAATTACGAAGCCACCAAACTTGCCATTAAGCGTGCCTTGAACGATGAGCCAACGATAGACGAGTTGATTGCTAATCGCCACAAAATCAAACATTGTATGTGGGAAGAAAGTTGGGATCAAAAGTAAGTTTTAGGCTGAAGTGGAGTAAAACCATAAAAATGCTTGCTAAAATTCTTAAAGGTTTTTAATATAAATCGGCAAGACATAATCAGGAGGCGATATGGCTGAACATAATGTATGCATGGAAGCGTTTGAGCAGCTTTGTCAGGATGTGAATACTGACCAAAAATCGACTATTAACCCGTCGGACTATTGGTTGTTTGAATTAGGCTTTAGATCAGCCATTGAAGAGTTATTATCAATTGCAGACGCAGGCACGCAAACCAGAAAGTTTGTATCGCCGCGTTTTCAAATGTTGGCCGATAAAATTTTAGGCTCACGTCTCCATTAAATAAAAAAGCGGCTTAAGCCGCTTTTTTATTGGTTAAAAATTTAATTTTTCAGTAACCAGTTACGCAAATTGCGCGCTACTAAAAATGCACCCCATCCACGTTGCAGCCATTTCCCTGCGCGGTTCAGTCGCAGAGTGCCAAGTAGTGCCGTCGCGCCTATTGCTATTGCAGGGTGTTGTTTAACATAATGTACTATCGATACAGCGCGATCTACCAGTGATAATGTTGAGCGTAAGGGTTCTACCTGATGTGCCAGCGCGGTACGCTGTACTGCGGCTTGGGCGATGAGCTGCTCGCGTCGCTGGGATATCCGTACTAATTTTTTATTCATTGGTATGAGTTAATTGCTGCTGGTCTTTATATAATTCCTCTAAACTGGATGCAAATGCTCTAGGCATGGCTTTAAGCGCACGTATTGCAAGTCCGCATAAAATTGCACCAACGGTCAGAAAAAGACCTGTCAACAACCCGAGTACTAATAAACGGTGGGTATCCCAAAAAGCTACCACAACAAAAAGCGCCAGTAACACTACGCCTACGCAAAGGCAAAAAAGCGAGATAAAAGCCATTGCCAAAAGTGATATTAAGCGCTCTCTACCCTCTTCCAAATCTGTAGAGAGAAGATCTAACCGGGTATGTATAATAGCAACCAAGGTCGCGGTCATACTCCTAATGGATGCAAACAGTCCTTCATCCGCCATATCAGGTTCCTTCGCCAATTTTGGGCTAGCGCCGGCCAATGAGCAGGCCAATAATCAGACCAACACCAGCGGCAGCCCCGACAGCTCGCCATGGGTTGTCATGTACATAGTCATCTGTTGCTTGGGCAGCAGCTTTAGATCTTTCTAGCAAGGCTTCCTGCGCGTCAGCCATTTTTACTTTTGCCACAGCAAGTGATTCTTCTGCTTTGGTGCGTAAAGTCGCAAGCGCTTCGCCACCCTGGCTAGCCGTTGCCTTTATTAGTGCCTCCGCATCGGCCACTACAACTTTAAAGTCGGCTATCAGCTGCTCTTTTGTAACATCTGAAAAATCAGTTCCTGCGGGTAAATTTTTCAAGCTCATTGAAGTTTCTCCTTATGCTATTAAGTTTAAATCTATCTGTTTACTTACCTACATACTACCACTTACTTGAAACCAATCAAAGACAACAATCCACGCATAATCGTCTTGCAGGCACCGTGATTAAGCTTAATACTTAAAATTTATTTTAAATTGATTTAAAGCAAATAAATAATCAAAAATGAAACCTGACTGACTTCAAGTATGCATTTTTAGAGCGTATAACTTATTGCTATGCTGGAAGTTTCTTCTGCAGTGCTAATAAAATTTTACGCACGGGTGTGGGTATGGCCGCGCCAATCGCATCGTCTATATTTAGCCATATTTTGCCAGCCT
>PHCL01000443.1 GCA_002842195.1 Betaproteobacteria bacterium HGW-Betaproteobacteria-20
ATCATGGTGAGGAATTTATGGAACATGGTTTTTGGGGACATAATTCAACCTTTGTGGATCCGCAAGTACGTACGCCACTGGTGATTTACGCCCCAGGCATGAAGCCCGTAGTGAGCGACCAAATGACCAGCCATATGGACGTTATCCCGACCATTATGCCGTTACTTGGCGTAACCAATCCGAGCAGCGACTATGCCACCGGTTATAATTTGTTCGCCGGAGAAAAACGCGGTCATACTTACATTTCAGATTGGGACAAAGTAGCCTACGTAGATGATGACGTTAAAATCACCCAGCCGGTCAATGGCAAAAGCTTTGTCCTGATGAAAGCCAGTAAGGGTAATGATGAGCCACTCAGCAAGGAAGAACGCAAAGCCGTATTGCAACAGAAACAGCCGGCAATGATGCAACTGGTGCAGGACTTAAGCAAATTTTTCAAGAAAAAAGAAGCTAAGGTAAGCACGCAATAACATTGCCTAATTAGGCTAACTGCCTGATAATTCAAAGCGTGGATACGGTATATGGATAAACGCGCTCAAATCTTGCTCAAAACTTTGGTTGAACACTACATTAGTGATGGTCAACCCATTGGTTCGCGCACACTACTACAACACTCGGGGCTGGACGTCAGCCCCGCTACGATTCGCAACGTGATGAGCGACCTTGAGCAGATGGGCTTTATTGCCAGCCCGCACACATCAAGTGGACGCATTCCCACACAAAAAGGCTATCGTCTATTTGTAGACTCGCTGCTCACCGTGCAGCCATTAGACCTCAACGCATTGAATCTGCTTAAAAGCGGTTTAAGCTCACTCAACCAGAATGAGCTTATTAACAGTGCAGCGGACATGCTGTCACAACTCACACAATTCGCGGGTGTAGTCATGATTCCTAAACGCAAGCGTATTGCTTTCAAACATCTGGAATTTTTACCGTTATCCGAGAAGCGTATTTTAGTGATTATAGTCACCAGTGACGGCAATGTACAAAACCGCATTATCATGAGCGAAAAGCCTTATTCTGCGAGCGAACTCACACAAGCCGGCAATTACTTTAACGCTAATTTTTCAGGTCAAACTTTTGAAGAA
>PHCL01000444.1 GCA_002842195.1 Betaproteobacteria bacterium HGW-Betaproteobacteria-20
CTGAGCTTGTCGAAGGGTGGCACATACAACCTATTGATTGCAAACAAAGTGCGCTTCGACAAGCTCAGCACGAACGGGTAAAAATTGAGTAATTAAATACTTTTGCAAAGATCTTATGCCATAATAAACAACATCATATTACGGTATTTAACGAAGGAATTACATGCTTGAATCAATGTGGGTGTGGGGCGTGATAGGCTTGGTTTTACTTGCGCTGGAGATGGTAACAGTCACTTTTTATGTCATGTGGTTTGGTGTGGCCGCCATAATCCTGGCCGTGCTGACTTGGCTAATGCCTGGCATGAGCGTAGCTGTGCAGCTATTTTTATTTGCCATACTATCTATCGGATCGCTTTTTGTATGGCGCACCTATTACAAAAAAACCAGTTCGGATTCACGCGTTGGGCAAGCACAGGGCGAAGAAATAGGCCGCGTTGGCATCATAATTGAGCCTGTAAGCGCAACCCAAAATGGGCGCATTCAATTTACCCAGGGTGTAATGGGCAGCCGCGAATGGGCTGCTGTGGCCAACGAAGCCATTGAAGCCGGCACACAAGCTGAGGTAATTGCGGTTGAAGGCAACTCACTTCGTGTTAAAGTCCACTAAACTTTTACAATTAGTATAGCGCCTTAACGGTGTCATTAATCGGATTGCCGCTCGCTGCGGCATGCAGGTTTAGTTGTAGCATTTTATTTAAATCAAATCTTACTGAAAGGTAAATCACTATGTTCGAGTTATCAGCTATTTTAGTTATTGTTGCGGTTATTCTAGCCTTTAAAGGCATTCGCATTGTGCCGCAGGGCGAGGAATGGGTGGTAGAACGCCTGGGTAAATTTGCCGGTGTCCTCTCACCGGGCCTGCATGTAATTAACCCGTTATTTACCAAAGTCACTTACAAAGTCACCACTAAAGACATTATTTTAGACGTACCGGAACAAGAAGTGATTACAAAAGATAATGCGGTAATTTTAGCCAATGCCATCGCGTTTATTAAGGTTAGCAATATCGAGCGCGCTGTATATGGCATTGAAAACTTCCGCGAAGCCATGCGCAATATGGTGCAAACTAGTTTACGTTCAATTATTG
>PHCL01000049.1 GCA_002842195.1 Betaproteobacteria bacterium HGW-Betaproteobacteria-20
GCCAATAGTTGCGGCTGTTCTTTTGGGCTTAAATTCGCCAAGGTGGTACTTACAAATTGAGCTAAATCTTTTTGATATGCCGCATAAGGATGGCCGCTAAAATAAAAACCAAGCGCGGCTTTTTCTTCCAACAAGCGTTGCTGCTCAGTCCAATCTGGCACGGTTGGCAATATATTTGCCGCATTATCAGCCACTTCACCAAACAAACTGTTTTGATTACTGTTTGCGCTATTTTGCTCAGCCACAGCCATGGCCGTGGCTACGCCAGCTAACAAGGCATTGCGGCTGGGTGATAGCTGGTCGAATGCGCCTGCGCGAATGAGAGATTCCACCACGCGGCGGTTTACTTTGCGCAAATCCAGCCGATTACAAAAATCGAATAAATCCTTAAATGGCCCATCTTGCCTGCGCGCTTGTAAAATCACCTCAATCGCTGCCAAACCAGTGCCTTTCACCGCACCTAAACCATATAATATTTGGCTTTTACTGATAGGGGTAAATTTGAAATCACTTTGGTTAACGTCTGGTGGCAACACTTCAATTAGGTTAGGTGCACAATCATCATAAAAAATATGCACGCTGTCCGTGTTATTCATATCAGCAGACATAGTGGACGCCAAAAATGCCGCAGGATAATGAGCTTTTAAGTAAGCGGTTTGATACGCCACCAATGCATAAGCCGCTGCATGCGATTTATTAAAACCATAGCCGGCAAACTTTTCCAACAAATCGAATAACTCAGTCGCCTGGCGCTCAGTCATGTTGTTTTTTACAGCACCTTCGGTAAAGGTTTTACGCTGTGCATCCATTTCTTCCTGTTTCTTTTTACCCATGGCGCGACGTAGCAAATCCGCGCCACCCAGGCTATATCCTGCGACCACCTGGGCAATCTGCATCACTTGTTCTTGATACACGGCAATACCGTAAGTTTCTTTTAAAATGGGTTCAGTGAGCGGATGTGGATATTCCACACGTTGTTTACCATGTTTGCGACGGCAAAAATCCGGAATCAGATCCATCGGACCCGGACGATATAGCGCCACCAGCGCAATAATATCTTCAAAGCAGTCTGGTAACGCCTGCTTGAGCATGTCTTTCATGCCGCGCGATTCCAACTGAAACACCGCGGTAGTATTGGCGGTTTTCAGTAATTGAAAAGTGGCTTTATCATTAAGCGGCAAAGTTGCAAAAGATAATGCTGGTAGGCCTTCCTCCGCGCGCTGTTTATTGGCATTAATCAAGGCCAATTCTAAAATCGTTAGTGTGCGCAAGCCTAAAAAGTCGAATTTAACCAACCCGACGGCTTCTACGTCATCTTTGTCATATTGACTCACCAGGCTCGCACCATCTGCCTGACAATATATCGGTGAAAAATCAGAGATTTTCCCTGGTGAAATCAGTACGCCGCCTGCATGCATACCAACATTGCGGACTAAGCCTTCCAGTCGTAATGCAAGTTCTAGTAATTCACGTAACTCTTCTTCATTCTCGCGGCGCTCGGCCAATTGCGGTTCTTTTACCAACGCATCCGACAAGGTAATGCCAAGCTCCAAAGGAATGAGCTTACTGATACCATCAACAAAGTGAAATGGTAAATCCAAGACCCGACCTACATCGCGAATCACCGCTTTTGCTGCCATGGTACCGAAAGTAGCAATTTGTGAAACGGCATCTAAACCATATTTTTGTTTAACATAGTCAATGACACGATCACGCCCTTCCTGGCAGAAGTCAATATCAAAATCGGGCATGGAAACGCGGTCTGGGTTTAAGAAACGCTCAAACAACAAGTTGTATGCTAACGGATCCAAATCGGTAATGCCCAAACTATAGGCCACCACAGAACCGGCACCCGAACCGCGCCCAGGACCCACTGGTACGCCATTATTTTTGGCCCAATTGATAAAATCTGCCACAATCAAAAAGTAGCCTGCAAAGCCCATTTGGTTAATGACGTTAGTTTCAAAATCCAAACGTATGTCATAATCGGCTTGTTTTGCAGCGCGAATCTGCTCGTCCGGATACAACACCTGCAAACGCAATGCTAATCCTTTGCGTGCTTCCGCAATTAAATATTCATTCAAACTTTCGTTATTTGGCGTAGGGAAGTTGGGTAAGTAATTTTTGCCTAAGACCAAAGCTAAATTACAACGTTTGGCAATTTCCACGCTATTGGTCAGTGCTTCCGGCATATCGGCAAACAAAGCAGACATTTCGGCCTGAGTTTTAAAATACTGTTCAGTGGTAAAGTTTTTTGGCCGGCGCGTATCGGCAAGCACATAGCCCTCAGAAATACAAGTGCGTGCCTCGTGCGCTCTAAAATCATCGGGCGTGGTAAATTGTATAGGGTGCGTAGCGACTATAGGCAAATTCAGCATATTTGCGATGTTACGCGCGTGCTGAATATAGCTTTCCTGCTGAAATTTCTGGTTTTCACTAGCAATGCGTTGTACTTCCAAATAAAAGCGACCTGGAAACAGGCTTTGCCAGTCGCTGGCAAGCTTGCTCGCCAGGTCAAAATTATCCTGTGCGCATGCCTGTCCAATATCGCCCGCCAGCGCGCCGGATAGCAGCAATAAACCTTCCGTACCGCATTCCACAAACCATTCGCGCTTGAATTCTGCACGACCGCGATATTGATTACTTAAATAGGCACGACTGATCAACTGGCATAGCAACAAATAACCCGCCTGAGACTGACATAACAGCAATAAGCGTGAAGGTTGATCGCGATTTACGGTATTTTCTAACCAGATATCGCAACCGATAATGGGCTTAATGCCCTTACCGCGCGCAGCTTTATAGAACTTGATTGCGCCAAATAAATTACTTAAATCGGTGAGTGCTAAAGCCGGTATTTGGTCGCTCAAAGCCTGATTGACATAGTCATCAATCCGCACAATGCCGTCCACAATGGAATACTCACTATGACAGCGCAAGTGAACAAATTTGGGGGTATTCTGGCGTGATTGACTAGTTTGCAGCATAAGGTAAATTTTACCTTATTGACGGCACTTTAGAGAGTAAAACTTAAAAGTAAAATTCACATAAAGTTGCTATTTTCTGTTGCATCAGTGTTGACAAACAAGCAATGCTAAACCTGCTAAAAATCTACGAGAGAAAACCACTGCCCTGAAAGACAGTATCTAAGAGGCTCACAGACATGCAGATGTGAAGCTATGCTTAGTTAGGTTTTAAATGATGATTATTTTAATGAAAATACTACTTCAGCAAGGTGTTAATCTGGGCTAGAAGCTCATCATCTTGGACGGGCTTACCTAAGAAGGCATTTACGCCCAATTCTTTAGCAAAGTTACGATGTTTATCAGCGGTACGTGAGCTGATAATAATTAACGGGATACCTGCTGTGTCTGCATTCTCACGTACGTGCCGCGAGAATTCAAACCCATCCATTCGCGGCATTTCAATATCCGACAAGATAATATCCGGCTTAATCAGTTGAAGTTTTTGAATCGCGTCCAAACCATCATTGGCCGTGACCACCTCGAAATCTTCACGCTCCAGCACGCGAGAAAGCACTTTACGCATCGTCAGTGAATCATCCACCACCAGGGCAATTTTTTTCAATTGCTCCAGTACTGGTGCAACTGTAGTGACTTTGATCGCACCCACGGAGAGTGCCTCGCGATTGGCCAGTTGCACTGGGTTAATTACCAAGATAATCGCACCATCGCCCAACACTGTGGCACCTATCATGCCTGGCACGCGCGCTAACTGCGATCCCATTTGCTTCATCACTACTTCTTGGTTACCTAGAATTTCGTCTACATGCAAGGCTGTACGATAGGTACCGCTGCGTAACAATATCAAGGGCGTATAGACATGATGCTGCGCTATATGGTCATTATCTCCTATCAACTTAGATAGATAGTGAAGCGGATATTCACGGTTAGCCCAGTCAACTTTATGCGCTTCATAAGCCCTGGCCAAGTCAGCTTCTTTGAGTTTCTGCACTTGCTCAATCATTACCGATGGAATAGCGAACATTTTGTTGCCTACACGCGCCATCGTCACCTGCGCGACAGATAACGTCACAGGTAGATAGATGTTAAACATGGCACCTGTACCCTGCACGTTGCTTACATCAATACGGCCACTTAAAGCAGCAATATCGCTACGCACTGCGTCTAAACCCACACCACGACCGGCAATTTGCGACACAGCATCTGCCGTTGAAAATCCGGGTTCAAAAATTATCGCCATTAAGGCCTGGTCTGTTTCTTCCTGACCAGCCACAAGCAAACCTTTATCAACCGCTTTTTGTTTTACTTTTGAAAGATTTACGCCGGTGCCATCATCGGTAACGACCAGTGTAATTTCGTCATTTTCCAGGCTCACTTTAAGCTTGATATGACCAACTTCTGGTTTACCGGCTTTTTTACGATCAGCGGCTGATTCAAGTCCATGCGCAACAGCATTCCGCAATAAATGCTCAAGCGGCGCGCCCAACTTATCCAGCACGCCACGATCCATCTCAACGCCTTCGCCTTCAATCGTCATTTCAACCTGCTTATCCAGCTCGCGTGCGGTTTGTCGAACAATACGTTGCAAGCGCTCTGAAATAGTATCAAAGGGCAACATACGAACACCCATGAGACCTTGCTGTAACTCGCGATTCATGCGATTTTGTTGCTGTAATGCGGCATCGGTTTGATCGAGATTAAGCAATAACCCATGCTGAATAGTTGAAACGTCGTTTACGCTCTCGGCCATCATGCGAGTCAACTCCTGGAGTCGTGTAAAACGGTCAAACTCCAGCGGGTCAAATGTTTCATTCGCTCCCTGTAACAAACTCATGCGCGATTGCATTTGCGTTTCAGCTTCAATTTCCAACTCGCGCAAGTAAGCACGCATACGGCTAATACTATCAGTCAGGTCAATGGAGGATTGTTTAAAGTTCTGCAACTCTCGATCCATCCGAGAACGCATGATTGAAACCTCACCAGCCTCATTGATTAGTCTATCAAGTACATCTGCACGCATACGCAAAAATTGCGATTTACGGTCTACCGAGCGAGTGGGTGCGTTGGTAGTCGCTATGGTATTCGAAGTTTGTGCTGGTACGTTCGCGTCGCTACTGATGTCTTCCAGCATATAGCCAACACGGTCAAACTCAGCGAACATTTCATCAAAGTCTGTTGCAGTCACTTTATGTCTAAGCATACGAAGCACGTGGTCTTCCATGCCATGCACGCTATCACCGATATTAGCTTGCCCCGCCATACGTGCGCTACCCTTAAGCGTATGCAGTGTACGTTGCAGAGAGTCAGAATACTCGGTTGCATCCGGATTGGCCCGCCAGTTACGCAAATCCCGACCCACTTGTGGCACCAGCTCACGCGCCTCTTCCACAAACAAGCCCAGCAACTCCTGATCTACAGCATTATCTCTTGCTGAGTTGGATTGAACTTCTACTTGAGTAGCGGCAGTAATAATAATTGACTCAACATCAGGCTGTTGCGTCTCCTCTCTAGCTGCTTTTTGAGCGGCTGGCTCGTCAGTAACGACTGGCGTATCCGATATATTCAGTGCTACTGAAGCATCGGGTACTGAAACTTCTGGTGCTGGAGTGTCTGGTATTGCCGGTGCAATCAGCGCTTCTTTAGCATGTTTAGCTAATTGTTCTACCTCCTGCATTCTATTTACAACTGCACCCGCTTGTTGGGTAGCCACCGCTTGCATGGCAGAAGTAGATGCACCTAAGGTAATAATCAGGGCGCGGCTTGATTTAGGGTTTTTCAGCGCACTTATTTTCTCTAAATCCTCTTCTAGCGTCTTAACAACATTGCCATATAAAGTAATGTGTTGTTTTGTCCAAACGCCAGTATGCACTTCAAGCCAGTGCTCCATGGCTCGCGCTAAATTACCCGTAGAAATAAACCCTGCTGTCAGTGCGTTACTGCCCAGCGTATGCGCCGCACTATGGCCGACCTGGGGTGATGGCTCAATGGCATTTTCTTGCAAGGCTAGCTGCGCTTCTTTTAAAGCATCTATATGCTGTTGCGCCTCAGCTAAGAATATATTGAAGAAGGTGCGGCTCAGTTTACGCGTACCGCCTATCAACACTTCTTCTATTTGCGGTTTTAAATTTGCAGTTGCAGCGTCATGATCATGCTCCAGTTCGCTCGCCTCCCGCTGAAAAGGTTCTGGGTTTAATGTCACTTTGTTATCGGCAAGCAAAGTGGCAGACCAGTCTGCAAAAGCCGTGCTGACTTTTTCAACAAATGCCAGCTGCGCTGGTGTTGGGAACGCTTTACGCTCCATTATCCCGTTTAGTAATTTTTCTACAGACCATGCTACCGCGCCCATGCCGGTAAGGCCAATAGTATTGCCGCTACCTTTAAGCGTATGGTAAGCCCTGCGCACTTCGACCAAAGCTTCGCTATCTGTTGCGTTCACACGCAAAGCCTGCAAGTTCTGCGCCAAAATTACTTGCACTTCTTCTGCTTCCGTTAAGAATATATCCTGTAGCTCAACGTCTATTGCGCTATCTGTCACTTCGCCAGATACGTCATCATTACGGCTTACATTAGCGGTTATTTCCAGTAATGCCGCCTTTGTTGCAGGTGCTTCATCGACCACTTTATTCGCTTCAGCTTGAGTAGTTTTAGCCTCCAGTCCGAGTGCTTGCACACCCAGTTCTAAGCGCTGTAGCGCACCGGTCAACGCCAGTTCGGATTCAGCGCGTGTGTTCGGCAGCTCTTCAGTGTAAAGACCCAGCATACTCAGGCTCTCAGCCACAAGCTCGAAATGCGTGCTGTTTATATTGTGAGCTGCATTTTCTTTAAAATATGCAACATAGGTCGTACTTAATTGTGTGATTGCCGTTGGTATTGGCATTTCCAGCATTTCAAATGCTGCTAAAATCTGTTGCAGGGGTTTAGTTGCGTCGTCTAATACCGCAACATCGCAGGGGTTTCGAAAAAACGTATCCAAGGCTTTTTCAACAAGTTGCAAGGCACCGATAATTTGTTTTGCAACAGCTTCAACTACACCAGTATCAAGCTTAACTGTAGCAAATGCATCTGCTGCATCCACTAAAGCGACACCTTCTACAATTGATTGTAAACGAGCTGTCTGCGTGGTAATTTTTTGCAGTACATCTACACCAAGCTTTTGATAATTAACACTAATATGCTCAAATAGGTTTAGTGCTGCCGCCACTTCAATAAATGACGTTTCATTGATTTTACTTTCGTCTGTTAATAAACTGTGTGTGCAGACGTGCACTGCATTCACCAGTTTAAGCACAGTTCGATTATTGAGGCTTTGTAAAACCACAGTCAAATGGTCAATTTTTTCTCTAAAGGCTTCAAAATCAAGCTGGTAATTACCTTTACTGATGCTCGCCCATAAATCTTTTAAGCTAGGCAAATCAGCATTTAATTGCGCTAATGCGGCATGCTCAGCTTCGGTTTCAGCCACATTGCCTGCTCCGGTTAAGCCTGGCAATAAATCATCCAACTCAAATAAATCCTTTACGCTGGCAATCACATCGGTACTTCTGTCGCTAATCGCCACATAATAAAGCACATTACGTAGCAACTGCGAAGGCACTTTTGTGTCGCCCACGGACATATTGCGTAGCTGTTGATCTAATCTACGGCATAGTTTTTTAGCGCCAGAATGCGCGGCAATTTGATTTTGTGCTAACGCATCCGTAAATGCCGTTGCAGTCCACCATAGCGTTTTCAATGCATTTTTTTGTGGTACCTGCTGTACATTTTCGATAGCAGATCGCATGCTGGCTAGCGAATCTGCATCTTTGCTACGTAACCAGTCCAATAGCGATTTTTGAAAACTGCTCCGCTGCTCTGCCACAAAAATTGGCACGGCAGAGTCTTCAATAGGATTTACAGGTAAGTTTTTAGGCGCGCTATAACTGACATCAGGATAGAATAAATCACTTACTTCCAGCGTTTCTCCCTGTAATTCCACCAAGGGCTTTAACTGCTCATAAAGTTTAGTAGGTGTGTCCGGCGCACCATTTAACATGTCCTGCAGGTAATGCAACAAGGCATCAACCGCC
>PHCL01000050.1 GCA_002842195.1 Betaproteobacteria bacterium HGW-Betaproteobacteria-20
ATTGGTACAGTGCTTCCAGTTATCACATGATGGGTATTCCTACCGGTATGTTCACACCGATTTTTGTGATTTCACGGACTACGGGTTGGGTGGCGCATGTGATTGAACAACGCATTGATAATAAAATTATTCGGCCGAATGCAGAGTATATAGGGCCGAATAATCGGCCTTATCAGCCACTTAACCAAAGATAAAAATATCTAAAACGCGTTATTCTTCGCTACGCTCAGGATAGCGTAATTTAAAAAAATTATGTTTAACTCATTGAATTAAAGGTTATATTTAACATGTCATCTCACATTTCCAACGTCCGCCCTGCGCCAGATCAAGTCATTGTCGATATTGCAAACTACGTCGCGGATTATGAAATAACATCTGACGAGGCATACGATACCGCCCGCAACTGCTTAATGGACACCCTTGGATGCGGTTTTGAAGCACTGGATTATCCAGCCTGCACCAAATTATTAGGTCCTGTGGTTGCTGGCACAATAGTGCCGAATGGCGCAAAAGTACCAGGCACTTCATATCAACTGGACCCAATTCTGGCCGCCTTCAACATCGGCGCGATGATACGCTGGCTGGACTTCAACGACACTTGGCTGGCGGCTGAATGGGGTCACCCATCAGATAACCTGGGTGGCATTTTGGCAACTGCCGACTACCTTTCACGTAAGAATGTAGCAGAACGCAAAGCGCCACTGACCATGAAAGACGTACTCACCGCCATGATTAAAGCACATGAAATTCAGGGTGTGTTAGCGCTGGAAAACAGCTTCAATCGGGTAGGCTTGGACCATGTTATTTTAGTAAAAATCGCCTCAACAGCGGTAGTCACAAATTTACTGGGCGGCAGCGTCGAGGACATCATCAACGCCGTTTCTAACGCCTTTGTCGATGGTCAAAGCCTACGTACTTATCGCCATAGCCCGAACACGGGCTCGCGTAAATCATGGGCGGCGGGCGATGCAACCAGCCGCGCGGTGCGCTTAGCCTGGATGACCATGCAAGGTGAAATGGGCTATCCATCCGCACTCACAGCAAAAACCTGGGGCTTTTATGATGTGTTATTTAAAGGTAACGCCTTTAAATTTCAACGCGGTTACGGTTCTTACGTAATGGAACAGGTGTTATTCAAAATCTCTTTCCCGGCAGAGTTCCATGCGCAAACTGCAGTGGAATGTGCAATTCAGTTAAATGCGCAAATCGGCAATAAATTACAAACGCTGGAACAAATCGCGCAAATCGACAAAATCGTCATCACGACACACGAGTCAGCAATCCGTATCATTGATAAAACCGGCCCGCTTGATAATCCTGCAGACCGTGACCACTGCATTCAATACATGGCTGCCATCGGCTTGCTAAAAGGCAACCTAACCGCGCAGGATTATGAAAATACCGCAGCCGCAGACCCGCGTATTGACGCCATTCGCGACAAAATGGTGTGCGTAGAAAAGGCTGAATACTCTGCCGATTACTTAAACCCTGAAAAACGTTCAATCGCTAACGCCATTCAAGTGTTCTTTAAAGATGGTTCAACATCTGAGAATATTGCCGTGGAATACCCTATCGGTCACCGACGTCGTCGCGGTGAAGGCATTCCGGAATTGGTAAAAAAATTCAAAGTAAATTTGGCGCGTCGATTTGATGCTAAAAAACAGGAAAATATTTTAGCGTTGTGCTTAGAACAATCCAAATTGGAAGCAACACCAGTCAACATATTTGTAGATATGCTGACGTTATAACTTCTGTTAGCACAAAAGAACAAATTACTACTTACGCTGATAAGTGACACTGAGGGTGTAAATATTTTTGGCACATAAGATTAAGCGCATTAAACACTTACGAGCTGGCTGATTTAAACTCAATTTTGTATATTGATAAATAGCCGCCCCAACGACTCTGGTAAACTAAATCAACATTTTCTGGTAGTTTTTTAAGAGAGTCCACAAAAGGCAGTAATCTGACAAGAAGAGTATTGTCTTCTGCATCAGAGTTTTTTTGCGTAGTCCAAGCGCGGTAGTAACTCCCCTCCTTTTGCACTAGATAATTACCATCCCCCTCCTCATTAGCCCAACGCCTGATTTGATTAATATCCCCGTGTAAATCATCTCGAGCCTGCAATGCTTTAGTACTAAACAAAAGAGGGGTACCTCCGTAATCTGCCATTTCCCCCACGCGCATTAATAAATCATTATTCACTACAAAATAAATAGGACGCTTTGACCCAAAAGTGCTTCTAATTTCGGCTAACGCCTTATCGCTATCCATGGTGAGCCAGCGTGCCATTTGATTTAGGCGATCCTTCTCTGAACTTGGTGCTAACAACAGATTGCCCTGTAGCTTTTTCCATAGATTACTTTTAAATGTCTCTGTAGATGGCTTATTCAACCACCCTTCACGACCACTTAAAAAATTAATTCGCTGCCCATCATCCCACCAGCTTAAAATAAGTGCATTCTCTGGGGTGTGTGTCTGAATTAATTTAGCTGTCTCCAACCAGATGGATTGCCTTAACGCTGTGGTGTTAGGGTTAAGACTATCGTGTTCTCCTGCAGGAAAAAGTATAGCATTGCTTGTCTGCGCGTTTTGGTTCTTATAATTAGCAATAAATAAACTAAACGCATCTTTACCATTTTTCTGAAAGGTATAACGGTTATTCACTTCAACAGGAAAAACACCTTGAAGATCAGATGTTTTTTCTTGCGAATGCTTTACCATCAAAGGTGCTTCAGCATCCTGCTTCAGACTATTCAGCTTATATTGCTTATATAGTAGCGTACTGCCAGCCATCAGCAGTACGCCACTAAACAACACCAAAAAAGCTTGTTTTAAGTTTTTCAGCATTGTGTCACTTGCCACTTAGCTTGCTTCGTTTTGAGCGGAAGCTAAGTAAGCTTGAACGAAAGACAGGAAAGCCAACTAAAGTACCAGCAATCATTAACAGCAATCCACCGCCACCCAATATACTCTCGTTATACAGTTGGCTCGCATCGCTCACCGTAGCCTTCTTGCCAGTTTTAGCGGCATCAGCCTCTCGTAAACGCGTGTCTTCATCCATAATTTCAGCATAGCCACGCATTAATTCTGACCAGCCTTCGCTATAAGTATAGCCGCCTGGGTTAACGTGGAAAATTCCCTTGTAGTGCTTAATTACATCATGCTCCCACATGTCAGCGTAAAGCCGCTCTATTCGGCTAGGGTTATTGCCCTTTGCCCAGAATAGCTGGAAGAATCCACCAGCCGCATCTTTTTCGGGTGCAGGCGGAGCAGGACGATTGGTTTTTTGTCCAACCAGCAAGCCATCTTCATAAAGCTTATTCACTACTTTTTTGGCACTTTGCTCTACATTTAGACCTTGAATAGTCCCTTTATCAGCTGTATCTAAATAAGCTTTGGCAAAGCTTTCTGAGTGACACAAAGTACAGGTTTGCACCCACGCTTTTTTACGATCTTCAAACCATGGGTGAGAAAGATTGTTGGCTATTTCAGGCGTAGGATTGAACCCCCAGCGCACTTTACGCACCAAATTGTGAGAATACTCGCCTTTAAATTCAAAATGGCAGGTTTGGCAAGTTGGTGCGGTATAGCCGCCTTTGTTAACATGGTCTTTCAAAGGCACTTCAAAATTCCATTTGGTCTTGCCCATAGTCAGGTATTGAGTACCATGTTTGGACAACATGTAATTTTCAAATTCATTATGATCCACACCATTGTGGCAGGTCGCACAAGCCTCTGGCTGTCTAGCCTCTGCAGCAGAAAAAGTATGGCGCGTGTGGCAGCCATCACATTTATTTTGTTGGTAATGGCAAGAATCACAACCCTGCGCCACTTCACGCTCAGGCATGGCAGCCCACGTTGCAGTTTCAACATTAGCCTCCCAGTCTACTGCATGTGAAGGATGTCCTTTAGCCCACTGTTTTTGTGGCCATTCTTGCTCTTTTTCAGACTCAGCTTCAGCAAATTCGTTTAAATGACAAGTACCACAAGATACGCGATCAGGCATGACAAGTGCTTTAGCATGGTCAAGCTTTGTAACACCTACGCCACCATGGCAATCAATGCAGCCTACTTGCTTAAGTGATTCACCCTTTTTCAACAAATTCAGCTTACGCAAATTATTTTCAACTTCTGATATTTTTTGTTTCTTGTAAGCACGAGCGTCACTATCAGGTAGCTTACGAATTGCCTCTAAATCACTATGCGTACTACTTTTCCATGCATGAAAAGCACCTGGTGTGGTTGTTTGGTGACATCCCACACAATCAGCCTGCGTAAATTCACCTTTTATCGTTTGGGGAGGAGAATAAAAATCCTTGGGATTCCAGTATTTTTGGATAGGAATAGGCTCCCAAAATTTGCCATGGCTACCTTTGCCTGGGTGAGTATCGTAATAATTTTTCTTAATCTTCTCAAAGTCATGCTCAACAGCCAAAGCTGTATTGATTAGACCAAATCCAATCAAGCTCGCCACAAACGTAGTTAAAATCCACCCTAATAGACTTTTCATTTCGCCACCCCTTAAATTGATAAAATATACCAATCGACAAAACTTCATTAATTAACGTTATTTCTATTCAAAACAATGATTAACTTTTTTATTTTTACCTTATTGCATACTGATACTAGAACTGCACCAACACATGCACAACAACCAGATTTAAAAATATAAATGGTCCAGCAATATACAAATAGCAATAGCATTGAATGGTTGTGGTAATTATTTAAATCTTACATAAGAGTGGTGCGCAAAAAATTTTGCACACATACCGTTACTGTAGGGAATTATTGCCGTGGTATATCCCATCGGGCAGCATCACCGTTGCCATGAGAGCATTCCAAGAATTAGTGAAGAATCAAAGTGGATTTGGCATGCCGTTTTAACGCAAAGAAGCAGGCTAAAATACTGGCTTTGTGCTTAGAGCAAAAAACGCTGGAAACCATGCTGGCGAATCAACTTATGGATTGGTTAGTGGCTTAGAAAAAAAGCATTTAACCCATCGAGCGGAAATCGCTGCCCTGTGAGCCTTATAAATAAAGGCTCACAGGGCAGCACTTAGGAAGGCAGATGAAACTTAACTGTATTAAAGTATGTGTTTAACTGCCAAAAATAAAAAAGTCCGTCATCAAATACCCAAGTTTGATGCATGCCCATAACGCGTGTAAATTATCCATAAATACTGTATGAGAATACGCCTAAAATCGTCTAATAACTGCAACCAAAAATTGCAACTAACTCATAAATTCCAGGAGAATATCATGAGAACACAATTAAAAAATATGGCGATAATCGGTGCGGTATTGTTGTCAACAACGGCAATCCCCACCAATGCAATGGTAGAAACAGGCGGCTATAACCGCGAACTTCGTACCGTGGGCATGGTAAAGGCAATTGATGCCAATGGCGATCACAAAGTTACACATGACGAGTACATTGACTACTATAAGATTGTTTTCGATGAAATGGACACGAATCATAACGACTTCATCGATGGCAAGGAGTGGATTGGCCTCAGGGGTGAACAAGAAATCAGCGTCGCTACTGGCGGTTATAGCCGCGCGCTTCGCACTCATGAGATGATGAGGGCCAAGGATACCAACCACGATGGCAAAGTCAGCAGGGACGAGTTCTTCAACTACCATGAAGCCTACTTCAAAACTATAGACAAAGCAGGCACTGGCAAGATTGATGCGCAAAACTGGCTACGCAGACAAACCCACAACTAACTGTAAAGCAAAGGTCAGTTATTCTGGCCTTTTGTTTTAGCCAGTAGCCTTGATGCAGCAATGCGGAATCGAGAGGCAGTAAAGATTAACCCTCGATTTCATTACATTGCTTCGAGGCTACATTTGCTGACGCAATGTTTAAAGAAATCTAATTTGCTTCTACACTAACCCTATTGGGTGATTGTATTCAACATATAAACAGCGTATGTTTTCATGTAAATAACTGTTAATTTTTTGACTAAAGCTCGCGAAGTGCGGTTGAGTTGCCTTGAGTAATTTTGTTCTTACGTTTTTTACTACGTTATAAGGGGTTCGATATGAAAAAACTTATACTTGTATCACTATTCACTGCATTTTCTTTGAGTGCCAATGCTGCCGTAATTAGGATTACCGAAGGTGCATTTACGCCTGCAGCAGGCTTGATTACATTTTCCGAGGCTGGGTTTTCACTTGGCACGACAAATCCAACTTACACACCAAGTGATTATGGCGGTGGTGTTGGTGCACCAACTGTTAACTTTGGCGGCTGGTTTGTGGGTCAGTCTGCTGGAGCGGCTGGCTTGTGCCCTGCTGGAGCGGCTATCAGTGGCTGCGTTCTAGGTTCTCCAACGGGGGGCTTAGCTTTGGATGCTGCTTCACCAACAACGTTCATTGTTTCAGATGGTGCTAATCCTACTTCTCCCGTTCTTTCTGGAACACCCACATTTAATGGTCCAGTGTCTATTTTGTTCGATGTGGATGTAGCGGGTGTAGGTCTTTCAGGGGGCTTTTTTGATGCCATCGGTGGTACCGCTATTACCGCTTATGGCCGTGATGGAAGCTTGCTTGGGTCTGTGTTGAATGAGAGTACTGGAATAGAGTTTTTGGGATTGGTTACAGGCGATGGCCTAGCGGGCATTGCTGGCTTGCAGTTTTCGTTGGTCGGGGCAGAGCCTGCTGGTTTTGCGATTGATAATTTAAGGTTTGGGCTAGCAGGTCAAGTTATATCAGTACCTGCTGTGCCTGAACCAGAAACTTACGCCATGATGATGGCCGGTTTGGGCTTGATGGGTTTCGTGGTACGTCGTAGAAAAGAAACCCGAGTTTAATCAAAAAATATTGGCCAGCGTAGGGTGTTCAGATAACAAGCTATTTTCCTGTCGTAAGCTTGTCGAAGTGGCACACCCTACGCTGGCCAATAACCCCCTTCCGTTAAAACTACTATCCCAGTTGTTTCTATATACGCCATTTTTTGCATGCCGATGAAGCGTGCTGTTCGTCGCGTAACACATCAAGCCATGCTTTGACTGGATGGTAATGCATGCATGCGGCCTGCGTGACGCTGTAAATCAATGTCATCTAAAATTTGGTGTTCCCATTAGTGGCGCTGCCAAATGCCTTTCTCACGGTGATTTATTTTACTGTTTGAGCGTTTATCATCAGCGTTAAAATTCGTAAGAAATAACGCTTAATCATGCATCAACGTAACGCGTAGTCATCATTAGTGGGTAACATTTACCGCGTTGAGCTTGAGTGAATGGTAAGAAAGAAGAATGACCTGCAACCTGGCTTCAGATGTAATTTTGCATTTAAGTATTTTAGACTTGATAGCGTTGGTGCAAAATAAAAGCTTTTTGCACACCCTGCGACTAAGGTAAAATAGCAGCTTACTCAACTGTTGTTTTGAAAGTTCGCGCGATGTCACTAACCACACTCAATGCACTCTCCCCACTTGATGGTCGCTACCAATCAAAACTGGATGCACTACGTCCTTGCTTTAGCGAATATGCGTTGATTAAACACCGTGCCTGGGTAGAGGTGGAATGGCTTAAAGCCTTGGCTGCTGCACGCGGTTTGCAGGAAATTGCGCCATTTAGTGCTGACGCCATTAACGAACTGAATGACGCAATTACTCATTTTAGTGAGGCAGATGCATCACAGGTGAAAGCGATTGAAGCACGCACGAACCATGACGTAAAAGCGCTTGAATATTGGCTGAAAGAGAAGTTTGACGCTAATCCTGAAATTAAGAAAGCCAGCGAGTTTATTCATTTTGCCTGCACCAGTGAAGACATTAATAACCTATCGCACGGCTTAATGTTAAAAAGTGCACGTGACACTGTGATGCTGCCATTTCTGGCTGATTTAATCGCTAGACTCAGCGAGTTATCGCATCAACTGGCCGACCAGCCTATGCTGTCGCGCACGCATGGTCAAACGGCTTCACCAACCACCATGGGCAAAGAGTTGGCTAACGTAGTTTATCGTTTACAGCGTCACGCAGGCCGCATGCATGCATTACCATC
>PHCL01000445.1 GCA_002842195.1 Betaproteobacteria bacterium HGW-Betaproteobacteria-20
GTCCTGGTGATGCCAACAAGGCATGCACACCTTCCTTTTCCCCTACTTTCACCTGAGGCGTTAAGCAATTGTCTCCCGATGAACTACAACTCGCAGACAGTTCGTAAAAGATGTAATCCTCCCATTGGTTTGACTGGAACCATGCAGGCAAATCCAATAGCTGCTCAACATCCTCACATTTTTCAAGATAAAACTCTCCTACTGCATCATTAATACAAGTTACTGTATTTTGGTTAATCAAAGTACAAGAGCCTGAGTCCATCTCGAAGCTACCACTAGTAGTATATGTATATTCGCCTTCGACTTTCGATGTACAAATCCCACAAGCATCACACGAAAACACCGTTTCTCCACTCGTTGATTTACATCCACCTGCACCATTACAGGAACAAGTATCTGGATCTGAATTGTCAACCGAACAACTGCCAAAAGGTGCGTTCTCTGCTGCGCCGGTTGCAATGAAAACATCTGCATTTCTATTGAACGCTACCGAACTGACTATACTAAAATGGCAATCACAAGTACTTGGTATACCTCCAACATCATCAATTGCAGTACATGAACAAGCATGTGATGTTGGGACAGTCGTCGGCAACAATCCGCGCAGATTACCTTGAACACAAACATTCGAATTACCTGCACCCATTCCAGCGGCGAATGGATAATGAAAGTCAGGATCCGTGGCCAAGTAATAAGTGTTCAATGCCTTTTTAGTTTCCATCAGCACCCGCTTTTCCAATGCGTAAATCAATTCATCGATAGTGATGTAAATCAATTTGTCATTAAACGTATCGTCTGCAGAATCCCTGATAATAAAAACTTCATCATCATCGAAATTTGAGTAAGTATTCCCGCCGACTGTAATGCTATCCAAATAAGCCGATGCAGGAGGAGCTGATGAACTACGATTCTGCCCGCTCAAGGCAGGCCCGGGTGCGATTATCACCACTGCAACTTTGTCGGATAAAAGCTGACCGTTGGAATCTCTAACCACCAACCAAGGATAATCATGATCATGAACTATTCCAGGATTTATGTTGGGGTCTAATGTCGCTTGATAGTTTCTTACTAAA
>PHCL01000051.1 GCA_002842195.1 Betaproteobacteria bacterium HGW-Betaproteobacteria-20
TACGCAACAATCATATTGGCAGATTTTTGATGGCAATGCATCAAGGCCGTTTCGAGAAAGCAATTATGAGCCCGAAATTATGTTGTCATTGGGGATAGATAATGAAATGGATGGTATTAAGAAAATCTATATCCCTAGATTGTTAAATATTGGACTGTCACATCAATCTAACGGTCGTACCAATCCACTATCCAGAAGTTGGAATAGGCTGTATCTTGTGGGTGGATTTGAATTGACTGACCGATTATCTTTGATGGTACGCCCATGGTGGCGATTGCCGGAGAGTCCGGATGATAATCCAAATATAGAAAAATTCTTGGGACACGGGGACGTGACCATAAGATGGGAAGATGAAAAGCGTAAAAATGCCGCATCTATTTTATTGCGAAACAATTTGCGTAGTGATAACAAAGGCTTTGCACAATTAGACTTGCAACGGCAAGTATTTAATAACCCATATTTAAAATTGCATTTAACGCTTTCTACAGGCTACGGTGAAAGTCTGCTGGATTACAATCATAAACAAAAGATTTTCGGTATTGGTATTTCTCTTGGTGAGTAGTAGTCTTCAATGTATGTTAACAATATGGTTTTCACTGTAGCAATAAAAATAATTGAATATGTCAAATAACGCACTTTTAACGCGCAGCCTGCAATCCGTCTGGCATCCATGCACGCAGATGAAACAGCATGAGACGCAACCGCTTATTCCTATCGCACGCGGCGATGGTGTTTGGCTTTACGATGCTGAAGGCAATCGCTATTTAGATGCGGTGAGTTCATGGTGGGTGAATTTATTTGGGCATAATAATCCGCGTATTAAAGATGCGATAAAGCAGCAACTGGATACGCTGGAGCACGTGATGTTGGCGGGGTTTACCCATGCGCCTGTGGTGGAGTTGTCTGAAAAGTTAAGCAAACTCACAGGGTTAGGCCATGCGTTTTACGCCTCTGATGGTGCGAGCGCTACTGAAATCGCACTGAAGATGAGTTTTCATTATTGGCGCAACCTACATTCTGGAACCCCAGGTAAGCAGCAAAAAACTAAATTTATCAGTCTGCAAAACAGCTATCATGGCGAGACTTTGGGTGCGTTAAGTGTGACAGATGTGGCGATTTTCAAAGATACGTATGCGCCGTTATTGATGCAGTCTGCACAAATGCCCAGTCCTGATTTCAGGCTGGCAGAAGCAGGCGAAAGTGCAGAGGCCTTTGCATTGCGTTGTGCCGAGGCTTTAGAGCGTTACGTGAGCAAGCATCATGACGAATTAGCGGCGTTTATAATTGAGCCGCGCGTGCAGTGTGCAGCGGGTATGGGCGTGTATCACGCTGCATATTTGCGTCGTGCGCGCGAAATTTGCACCAAGTATGAAGTACATTTAATTGCGGATGAAATTGCGGTGGGGTTCGGGCGCACGGGAACGATGTTTGCTTGTGAGAGCGCCGATTTACCCTTCGAAGGTGTTGACAAGGCCACCAACCCACTCAGGGAGTATGGTTCAACAAAAGTTAGCGACATTGCTGACTTCATTTGTCTATCTAAAGGTATCACAGGGGGTTATTTGCCTTTATCTACAGTGCTGACCACGGACAAGGTTTACCAAGCTTTTTACGATGACAGTACCGTGCGTGGTTTTTTGCATAGTCACAGCTACACTGGAAATCCATTGGCATGTGGTGCAGCGCTGGCTACTTTGGCAATTTTTGAGACAGACAATGTAGTACAAAACAATCGGCAAATATCGACATATATCCGCACTAAAATGCAGGGGCTTGCTAATCTGCCGATTCAGCATTTACGGCACGAGGGAATGATTTTTGCGTTTGATGTAAAAACAAATAATACAAAATTTGCGCGTGATTGTTATTCGGCCGCATTAAAGCAAGGTTTGTTGCTACGTCCGATTGGTAACACTGTGTATTGGATGCCACCTTACACAATTACCGAACCAGAAATTGACTTCATGGTGGCTGCTACTTTAATGGCGGTAAAAAGCACGGTATGAATGAGCCTGTATTGAAACCAGTTATGGCGTTGAGGACGTTAATAGTTTGGCTAAGTTTGATGTTTGCAAGTTTGCCTGCCCATGCTGCACTCCCGGTTTCGGTAACCGACGCACTCAAAAAAGCAGACATTCCTCAGCAAAGTGTTGCGGTGTACGTACAGGCGGTTGAGAGTAATAGCCCGATACTTAATCACAATGCGGACAAGAGCATGAACCCAGCCTCGGTGATGAAACTGGTCACCACCAATGCCGCGCTAGATTTACTCACGCCTGCATATCGCTGGAAAACGGAAATCTATTATGACGGCAGGGTGAGTAATGCCGTGCTGGATGGTAACTTAATTATTAAGGGTTATGGTGACCCAAGTTTTAAGGCGCAAGAATTCTGGCGTCTGCTGATGAGTGTGCAACAAGCTGGCATTAAAGAAGTGAAGGGTGATTTGATTATAGATAAAAGCTTCTTTTCTAATGACGTGGGTAATGGAAATGCTTTTGATAGTGAAACCTGGCGAGCTTACAATGCCAAGCCGAGTGCCTTTTTGGTGAATGGGCGCAATACCAGTTTTAAGTTTACTACCACAACCAATACATTGACGTCTGGCGCTGTAAATATCAACCAGGATTTTGAACTGCAGGAAGTGCAAATTGTGAATAACATGAAGCTCACACAAGATGCATGTGGTGACTGGCGCAGTCGCTTTAGCTACACAGTAACGCCTAAGCAAACTGGAGTCATTGTGGCCTTCAATGGCACTTTCTCGCCAGATTGTGGCGAGAAATATCTGGAGCTAAGCGTGTTAGACGATGAAAAATATGCGTTTTTCACATTCAAAAAATTATGGGCTGAGTTAGGCGGCAAGTTTAGTGGTGAATTGAAAATACAAGGTACGCCTGACAACGCTGTTAAAGTGCTGAGCCAAGTCTCTGATCCGCTAGGTTATGTGATTCGTGACATCAATAAATGGAGCAATAATTTAATGGCGCGGCAACTTCTATTAACCATCGCGGCAGAAAAAAACAACCTGCCCGCCACTGAAGCAAAGGGAATAACTGCCATTAAAGATTGGTTTGCCGGTAAATCGTTAAATGGCAAACAACTAAACTTCAATGAGTTGGTGATTGAAAACGGCTCGGGATTATCGCGTATAGAGCGCATTAGTGCAGAGCACTTAGGACAGATGTTGGTAAGCGCTTACATAAGCCCTGTAATGCCGGAGTTTATGGCTTCTATGCCAATTTTGTCACAAGATGGCACGATAAAAAAACGTTTAAATGACAGCGTGGTGGCTAATCACGCCCATTTAAAAACGGGCTCACTAAATGGCGTAAGTGCCATTGCCGGCTATGTGCTGGATTCCAATAATCATCGCCATGTATTAGTGATGATGGTTAATCATGCAAAGGCTGGCGCGAGTAAAAATGCTCAAGATGCATTGATTGAATGGGTGCATCAACAGCCATAGCATGTTTGTTTCGATTTTCAAGTTGCGAGTACTTTGGCAAGTTTGCGGTATCATACGGCTTGCATTATTTTTTTGGGCTATTGAATAAAGTAAGGATAAGTAATGAAGTTATTAAACGTATTATTAGCAGGCGGATTAGTATTTTCACTTGGCGCCTGCAATGCAGAAACTGCTAAATCAACACAAGAAACATCAGCAAAGGAAACCGCAACAATGACGACGGAAATCACAGAATTACAAAAAATAGACACGCAGGTAGGCACAGGACGTGAGGCTGAACCCGGCTTTAACGTGAGTGTGCATTACACAGGCTGGCTGTTTGATGCGGCGGCTGAGGGCCACAAAGGTAAGAAATTTGATAGCAGCGTAGATCGCAAGCAGCCTTTCAACTTCCACTTAGGCGCGGGTCAAGTGATTCAAGGTTGGGATGAAGGTTTTGCCGGTATGAAAGTTGGCGGAAAACGTACACTGATTATTCCTTCAGAGATGGGCTATGGCGCACGTGGTGCCGGTGGTGCGATTCCGCCAAATGCAACATTGATTTTTGATGTTGAATTATTGGATGTTAACTAACGCATCATCTGCCATTCTGGCGAAAGTCAGAATCTGATTAAAAGATAGACGAGATTGCGTAGCTGGCCGTAAAGGCCATGCTTGCGGAGCAAAGCAGCTAAACGCTTGTTTACCCGCCAAAGCCCGCAACGACAGTGTAATTAAAAATTGTTCTGTATCATTGTGAGAAATTGAATATGCACGTTAGTGTTAAATGGGTAGACGGCGTGAGTTTCGTTGGCATATCAGAAACTGGTCACGCGGTGGTGTTAGATGGCGCTCCAGAGAATGGTGGCCGCAATATTGGCATGCGCCCGATGGAAATGTTGCTGATTGGCATGGGCGGTTGTACATCGTTTGATGTGGTTGCTATATTGAAAAAAGCGCGTCAACCGATTACGGACTGCGTAGCTGAGATTGACGCAACCCGCGCGGAAGATATTCCCAAAGTGTTCACTAAAATTCATGTACACTTTGTGATTACAGGCAATAATTTAAACGAAGCCCAAGTAGAACGCGCGGTGAAGTTGTCTGCTGAAAAGTATTGCTCGGCTTCAATTATGCTGGCTAAAAGTGTAGAGATTACGCATAGCTTTGAAATAAAAGCACCTGAACATGCTTGAGGTTGCTTCAATAAAGTCCGTTACAAAAAAATCAGTGGCAAATAAACCAGCCATACAAAGGCCAAGTGGAATGTTAGGTATACGTCACCTTGCCTTGTTTGTAAAAGAGTTAGAAGTGTGTGTAAATTTTTATGTTGACATAATGGGCATGCAAATTGAATGGCAGCCCGATGCCGACAACGTATATTTAACTAACGGTGGCGATGTGTTTGCGCTACACCGTGTAGACTATGCGCCGCAGGCGCAGCAGCGCCTAGACCATATAGGTTTTGTGTTAAATGCAGTTGAAGATGTGGATAATTGGTACGATTATTTTGTAAAAAACGGTGTAAAAATTACTGAAGCACCCAAAACACACCGCGATGGGTCTCGCGGTTTTTATTGTTTAGATGCGGTAGGACATTTGCTTGAACTGATTTATCATCCGTCCATTTCACAGCTTCAAAAATATTAGTTTTAATCTTAAGTTAAAGTCGTAAGCTAAATCTCAGTCACTTTTACCGTCAGCGGCTGTTCATCTTCTAATAGATTTAAAAGTCTATCTACATTTGGGTGTTTACCCGGACAGTTTTCAGCATCACTCGTGTGCTCGGCAAATAAACTCAAACCTTCGACCGCAGCATCTAAAGAAATTTCTCCATACATACGAAACAGATGATAGTAAACTTTTACCGATCCTTGGCTGCCAGGTTTATTTTCCAGTACGCCTGCAGGGCTGCCGTCACTATTAAAAAGCTCAATACGTCGCACATGCGAGGCATCGTCAAGGGTTTGTAATACATCGCTAAATTTTTCCATTCAATATTACCTTTTATAAATAGTAGGCTGATGTAGTCATCAACTTTGAAGCTTGTTTCATTAAAAATTTGGCTGGCGCTGGTAAATCTGCTGCGCCCAGTTGCCTGGCTTCAGACGCATGACGCGCTTCATCAATTTGCATTTGTTCAATAATTTTTCGCGTTTTGATGTCAGTTTCAGGCAACTGCTGCAAGTGGCTAGCCAAGTGTGCGCCGACTTGTTTTTCAGTTTCTTCTAAAAACCCTAAGCTCCATTTGTCTCCCAGTGCACCGGCTAATGCACCTAGTGTAAATGAGCCTGCGTAAAAAAGTGGGTTAAGTACGCTAGTATGCCCACCAAGCTGGGAGATGCGTGACTCGCACCATGCCAGGTGTTCGGTTTCTTCGCGCGCCGCTTGCTGCATGGCATTGCTGGTTGCAACATTTTTCGCGGTGAGTGACTGGCCGCTATAAAGTGCCTGTGCACACACTTCGCCGGTATGGTTAATGCGCATCAGGGCACGGACATGTTTCTTTTCAGGCTCACTAAGCGCCACTTCTGTCATGCCAGCATCAGGGTGTTCGCGTACGCTGCGCGGCTTGGCAAAAAGCGTGCGCAAGCCCGTGTCTAACTCAACAATCAATGAATCTAATTTATTTAACATAGCAATAGTGTACGCCTAAATCACGCCTGAATATCCCATTTGAGTAGCAATAATTTGTACGGGATGCAAAATGGAAACGGTTAAATTTTGTTCACGCAACCCATTGGCAATATGCAAACTGCAACCGATATTAGAGGTGGCGAGTATGGCAACATTACTTGTTTTAATGGCCGTTAATTTGTCATTCAGCAAGTTGTTGGCCATATAAGCTTGATTGAGCATATAAGTGCCTGCGCCACCGCAACATTGGCTGTTGCCTGCAAGTGGAATGATTTCTGCATTAGGTATTTTTTGAAGTAAAGCATAAACAGCCGAATGGCTTTTTTGCACGTTTCTTAATGTGCAAGGGTCCTGCACAAAAATACGTTCACTCATGCTGTTAACTGAAATATCAGACCAATCACAGTTTATTAAGAACGCGCTGATGTCCTGAATTTTGTGCATTGGTAAATAGTCGCACAGGCCAGCGCCGCAACCGCTGGCAATGGTTAATATTGGCATGGATTGGTCAAAGCTACTTTGATTTAATGTAGTTAGTTTAGTTGCTTCATTCGCATCACCCATTTGTCTGGCAATGCTGCCGCAGCAGGTTTGCCGGGGAGGAACATGTACAGTAAAACCAAGTTTATTCAGCAGGTAAATGCTGGCTTTTAAAGTTTGGCTGTCAAGCGCGCTGGTGGCACAGCCCAAAAATAGGCTGACGTCACCTTTTTTATCAGTTGTTGCGGAATATAGCGGTTTCCATGAAGTTGGCTTTTCAATGGATGGTAATAGTTTGGCTACCGGGCTGAAGTGTTTTAGTAATCCATCCAGTTTGCATTGTTGCATCAGCCAAATTGGCCAAGTTAAGGCTTTAGTTAAAAAACGATACCGAACAAACGGTTTTGTCAATGATAAGAAAACGCCTTTTTTCTGCACAAAAAGCGCACGTGAGGTATCCATTAACGCGCCATAATTAACGCTGTTTGGGCAGGCGTTCTCACAACTGCGACAACTTAAACATAAATCAATATGTTCGTTAAAACGTGCGTTATTGGGCAAAATATCTTGCGCCACAGCCCGCATCAACTGTATGCGACCTCGCGGCGAATCTGCCTCTGAGCCAGTTTTTCTATAAGTGGGGCAGTGTGGCAAACACAGGCCGCAAGCCACGCAACGGTCTGCCTCAACAATTAATTCTTTGAGTGTTAACTTCATGTTTGCATTATAAGCCTCGCGTTGCCTTCTAAACATATGCCTTACTACTAAAAATAAACTTAATATAATTTAAAGTTATAAACTTATAAATAAAAATTCTTTTTAATTATTACAGAGTCACTTTATAGTGCATGCATTCGCTTTTAACAACATTCGATTTGAGATTAAAACCATGTCACTTACTCAAAATTTATTAAATACTAATCATGAAGTTTCACAAGAGATTTTACGCGCGGTTGAAGAACTTAAACAAGGTTCTGGTTTTGGCTCGGTTGAAATCGTACTTCATGAAGGACGAGTAACGCAAATTGAAAAGCGAGAAAAACTTAGATTTACCAATACCGTAAATCAGGATAGAAAAACTACGCCTACTACAAAAGCAGCGGCTAAATAAGAGTTAGTTCAAAATCTTAAACACATGAGCTGACCAGTAGGCTGGAGGCTTTCTTCGGGAGATACACATGCAATTCAAATTTACAAAATTCGCCACTGTGCTGATTGCCAGCGGCATTATTTCACTACCAATTACCGCAAGTGCTAACGATAGCACTGAGCTGGAAGAGCTGCGCGGTTTAGTGCAAGAGCTAAGTCAGCAAGTAAAAATCTTGGCGCGCAAGGGCGAGATTAACGAAGAAGA
>PHCL01000446.1 GCA_002842195.1 Betaproteobacteria bacterium HGW-Betaproteobacteria-20
AAATACAGCCATCATTTTAATCCATACGATTTTTATGTGGCAATAGCGGCAGGGTAAGCACGTGACTAAAAAAAATAAATCCCTAAAAGACTTACTGCTCATTCACGAACTGGCATTTATTCTACTCATTATTTTAGCGGCCACGGCTGGTGCCATCGGTATACACTTATGGGAGAAATCCAGCCAGGAGGCTAGCCGCATCAGCGCATTGGTAACAGAGGTTCAACAAACTCGCGGTGACTTATATCGCCAGATGAAAGAGCTGTTTGATGCTTATTTTTTAGAGGATGCCACCGCACGCACTGAATATAACGACTTTACGATTTCGGTCGAAAAACATTTTGTTCAGTTACAGGCAATTACGGTTGGCGAGGCAGAAAAGGCTGTTATCAAGGAACTTCATGCCAGCTACAAGAAATTTGTCATAGAAACGCCCATACTGTTTGACCAATACCAAAATGCCAAAGATGACGCAACCAAACGCGCCTTAAACACAGACATAGAAACAGGGATGTTCAAGCGTTTTGAAGACATTCTTGCGCGTACCGAAAATTTGCTAAGTCAAAAACAGGCAGAGCTCAATAAACAGCTGGTAAATACCAAGCGCTCCGCAACAATCTTATTGATTATTCCACTAGCACTGGCAGTATTATTATTGATGTTCTCAAGAATATTTCTCAAGCGCGCTATCGTCAAACCAATCGAAAGTGTGCTCAGGGTGACTTCAGAGATTAGCGCGGGCAATCTTACTCACAAAGCCTCTGAAAAAGGCGTTGCTGAACTTGCCGCCGTTTCGAAAGCGATCAATGATATGGCGGATAAATTAGCGATTAGCCAGGAAGCACTGGTTCGCACCGAAAAACAGGCCGCACAAGGTTTGTTAGTGCCAATGCTCGCGCATAATATTCGCAACCCTCTAGCCAGCATACGCGCCACCGCTCAGGTAATGGAAGACCCTGCACACGATGCTGAGACGCGTGAGTCTTTGCATGGCATCATAGACACCGTAGACCGGCTGGAACGCTGGACTGGCGCACTGCTAGCGTACTTACTGCCGCTTAAGCC
>PHCL01000052.1 GCA_002842195.1 Betaproteobacteria bacterium HGW-Betaproteobacteria-20
ATAAAACTCCCCAGCCTTTTTACCTGCTGAGTCTGCAAAGTATTTAATTAGATATTCATAGGCAGCACCAAGCAGGTCGGGGAATTCAAAATCACTGTCTTTAAGCGGGATTTTTTCAAAGTTCTGTACAAAGTCTGCAAGGGTGTCGTCATCCAGCGTGCGCTGGCCGATTTTACGGTTGAAGTTAATGCCTTTAAGTACGTCTTGCAGTGCATCGGCATTAGCATCTTCAATCGCCTCAAGTGCTTTGTTGAGCGTGGTCCCGACATTCTCTTTAACATGCTTTAGGGCAGGGCGTTGCACCAGAATTTTTACGCCATTCTCAATGATCTCTTCTTGCCAACCTTGGCTCCAGCGCGCGCGAGGTGGCACATAAAAATATTTACCAGAGTAATTATCAGGATCGCTAAGCGCATCTTCAATATCAGCTTCTGCCATACCTTGCGCCTTGAGTTGCTTACGTAATTCGGCTTGGCGTTGGTCAAATAAATCGCTCGCGCGTTTTAGAAATAACATACCAAAGATGTACTCCTTATACTCGCTGGCATCCATGCTACCGCGTAAATCATCACAGGCAGTGAGAAGGAGGTTTTCTAAGCGTGATAAGGTTAATTTCATTAATATTTCCTATTTTTATTATTTAGTGCTTCTATAACTGTAAATTTTATGGGTTATAAAAATCTAGCTTGCAGATTAACAGGCTAGCTTGGAGTAATCAATGCACGAAATAACCGCTGACTCTTACACACTTAATTTCGTGCAATAAAAAAGCCCTTTCGGGCTTTTATTATCAATTTTGAGAAAATCAAAAAATTTGGGAAAAATCAAAAAATCAGTGAGAACCTACAAATTTAAATATCCAGATTATTTGCACCCAGCGCATTATTTTCAATAAAGGCACGTCTTGGTTCTACGTTATCGCCCATTAGCGTGGTGAAAATTTCATCGGCGGCTATTGCGTCGTCAATTTGCACTTTGAGTAAGCGGCGCACCGCTGGGTCCATGGTAGTTTCCCATAGTTGCTCCGGGTTCATTTCGCCTAAGCCTTTGTAGCGTTGAATGTTAAGGTTGTGTTTTGCCTCTTCTAGCAACCAATCGAGCGCTTGTTTGAAGGTGCTAACTGCACTTTCTTTTTCGCCACGTTTGATGATTGCACCCTCGCCTAACAAGCCTTGCAGCATAGCGGACATTTTACTGATTTGACGATAATCACCAGAACCTAGGAACTCGGCATTGATTACGCAGCATTGCAAGTTACCATGCACGAATTTGTTGATTTCCAGGCGATATTCATTAGCTTCCTGATCAAAACCTACAATCACTTCGCTGCCTATTGCACCGAGAATGGGTCGTAATTTTTCTGCGGCTGCTTCTGTAGTTTCTTTAGTCGCGAGGCTAAGTTCACCTAAATCCTGCATGGCGCGCAACACACTTTCGTCATAATGCGATGAAATTCTGCGTATTACCGCTTCGGTAACTACCATTTGCTTTGCGATTTCAGCTAATGGAACGCCTGTAATAGCCTCTGCGCCTGTAGTGGTAGTTAATTCTGCACCTTTCAGGGCTGATTGCAATAAGTATTGGTCCAGCTCTTGTTGGTCTTTTAAATAGCGTTCGTCTTTACCTTGTTTAACTTTGTATAGCGGTGGCTGCGCAATGTAAATATGGCCGCGCTCTACTAACTCTGTCATTTGACGATAGAAGAACGTGAGTAATAACGTACGAATATGCGCACCATCCACATCGGCATCGGTCATGATTATAATGCGGTGGTAACGTAATTTTTCTGCATTAAAGTCAGCTTTACCAATACTGGTACCTAGCGCCGTAATCAACGTGGCGATTTCCTGTGAACCAATTAGTTTATCAAACCGCGCTTTTTCTACGTTTAAAATTTTACCTTTAAGAGGCAAAATTGCCTGAAATTTACGGTCACGGCCTTGTTTGGCAGAGCCGCCAGCTGAATCACCTTCTACTAAGTAAATTTCACATTTTGCCGGGTCACGTTCCTGGCAATCTGCCAATTTCCCCGGCAAGCCCATAGTATCCATTACCCCCTTACGACGGGTAATTTCACGGGCTTTACGTGCGGCCTCACGTGCGCGAGCTGCATCTATAATTTTACCAACAATGATTTTTGCATCTACCGGGTTTTCTGCTAAAAATTCGGTTAATTTTGCAGAAACCACTTCAGAAACTACTGGTTGAACTTCACTTGAAACCAGCTTATCTTTGGTTTGTGATGAGAATTTTGGATCTGGTACTTTTACTGACAACACACAGCAAATACCTTCACGCATGTCATCACCAGTGGTTTCTACTTTTGCTTTTTTCGCCGTATCGGTTTGCTCAATATATTGATTTAGCGTACGCGTCATGGCGGTACGTAACCCTGTTAAATGGGTACCACCATCACGTTGCGGGATGTTATTGGTAAAACACTGCACTGTTTCTGAGTAGCTATCGTTCCATTGCATAGCAACCTCAATGGTCATGCCGTCTTTTTCACCCATTGCGTAAAAAGTTTTAGGATGAAGTACCGACTTTGTACGATTCATGTATTCCACAAACCCTTTAATACCACCAGAGTAAGCAAAGTTTTCACTTTTTCCTGTACGCTGATCTATTAACTCAATTTTTACACCGTTGTTAAGAAATGAAAGTTCACGAATACGTTTAGCTAAAATTTCAAAGTGATATTCAACTAAAACAAAAGTCTCGACAGCGGCTAAAAAGTGCACTTCTGTACCGCGTTTTTCTGTTTTTCCTGTCTGCACTAACGGTGCCACAGGCACACCACGTTGAAATTCCATTTGATGAATTTCACCATTACGATAGATTTTTAAGCGTAGCCAATCAGATAGCGCATTAACTACTGAAACACCTACGCCATGCAAACCACCAGAAACTTTATATGAGTTTTGGTCAAACTTACCACCCGCATGTAACTCTGTCATCACAATTTCAGCAGCAGAGCGTTTTGGCTCATGCTTATCATCAGTTTTTATATCTGTAGGTATTCCGCGGCCGTTATCTGTAACGCTAATGGAGTTATCCAAATGAATGGTCACTTTAATTTCATTACAATGCCCGGCTAGGGCTTCATCAATCGCATTATCCAGTACCTCAAACACCATATGGTGTAGGCCAGAGCCGTCAGAGGTGTCGCCTATATACATGCCTGGGCGTTTACGCACAGCATCTAAGCCCTCTAGAATTTTAATACTGGATGAATCGTAATCGGGTGTTACTGGTTTATTTTCAGCCATGCTGGTTTTCTTTGTATAAGTATTTATTTAATTTAGATAATTTGATATTTTTTTGCAGTAAGTTTCACGTGAAACAATACTTTAAAACGCTTGGTTATATACGCATCGGCATTACCACATATTTATAGTTCTTATCATTTGGCACTGTAATTAAACAACTACTGTTAGCATCTGCAAACGAAAAAGTGACCTGCTCACTATTGGTATTATTTAAAACATCAATTAAATAAGTGACATTAAAACCAATATCCAGGCTATCACCTGTGTAATCTATTTCCAACTCTTCTTCTGCTTCTTCCTGATCGCTATTCGTGCTGATAAGTTTTAAGTTGTTATTATTTAACACCATGCGAATTCCGCGATATTTTTCATTAGACAAAATTGAAGCACGCTGCATGGCCAGCAATATCCCTACCCTATCTGTAGTAAATGAGTTTTGGTGGCCGGTTGGAATCACACGATGATAATCAGGGAATTTTCCATCAATGACTTTAGATATAAGTTTAAAGTTACTAAAACTAAAGTTTACCTGATTGCTGGACAATTCAATTTGCACCTTTTCGTCAGTATCATCCAGCAACTTAATCAGTTCAACCACTGTTTTGCGTGGCAATATCACATCTTGTTTCTCATAACTTTGTTCTAATTCTGTAGAAGTAAAACTTAATCTATGGCCATCAGTACCTACAATATTTAATTGGTTGTCTGCTACTTCAAATAATAAACCGTTTAAATAATACCGAATATCTTGTTGCGCCATTGCAAACTCAACTTGTTTCAATAAGTCTTTTAATTGACGCTGACCTATAGTCACCAAGGTGCTCGCGCCTTGTGTTTTGGTCATAACAGGATAATCTGCAGCAGGTAAAGTTTGCAGATTAAAACGACTTTTACCAGCTTTTAGCGTAATGCGACTATCATTAGTCGCCATATTAATCTCTGAACTATCTGGAAGTGATCGGCAAATATCCAGCAATTTTTTTGCTGAAATAGTGGTAGAAAAATCACCAGTCGTTGCACTTTCAACTGAAAGTGATATTTGCATCTCTAAATCCGTAGCTGTCAGATGAATCTTATTTTGTTTTGTTTCTAATAACAAATTAGAAAGTATGGGTAACGTATGTCTTTTTTCTACAATACTGGTAACAGATGTTAAAGGCTTTAATAATATTTCGCGGTTGATTTGTATATTCATCTTTTTTTAACCTAGTGTTTAATTTAATAGTCTTTATAATTTAAATAGTATATATAAATAATAACAATAATAATGGCGCACTTTTATGTGGATAACCATGTATTTTACATTTAAATCAGTAAGTTAGTCCCTATATTCTTAACTTAGTAAAAGCATATTCTGTTGTGGATAGATTGTTGAGTAAAAAATTCAATTGTGAAATACGCAACCTTATACTCATTTTATCCACAGCCAATCCTTAGCTTTACCATTTTAAATCAGTCATATTAATAACCGTATTAATCCCTAATTACCTGTACTAAAAAACTAATATCTCTAGTAAAAGTTGGGTCGTTTTGTCTTAATAAATCAACTTCATCACAGGCATGCATAACGGTAGTATGGTGCCTACCGCCAAAAGCTTCTCCAATCTCGGGGAAACTGTGATTAGTTAATTCGCGAGATAATGCCATGGCAATTTGCCGAGGCCGCGCAAAATTCCGTGTCCTTTTTTTACTATACATTTCAGCAACTTTAATTTTATAGTAATCAGCGACAGTTTTCTGAATATTTTCCATGGTTACCTGCCTGCCGCGTACTGCGATTAAATCACGCAGTGCATCTTTAGCCAAATGTACATCAATGGCATGGCCAGTAAATTTAGCCATTGCAATAATACGATTTAATGCACCTTCTAACTCACGTACGCTGGAGCGGATTTGTTTGGCAATAAAAAAAGCGACATCTTCAGGTAAGTTTAAGTTTACCGCTTCTGCCTTTTTGAGCAAAATAGCCACACGCATTTCAAGCTCCGGTGGTTCTACAGCCACTGTTAAGCCCCAACTAAAACGTGTTCTCAGGCGCTCGTCTACATCTATAATTTCTTTTGGGTAAGTGTCACAGGTAATCACAATTTGTTTTTTAGCTTCAATCAGTGAGTTAAAAGCGTAAAAGAACTCTTCTTGCGTACGGGTTTTTTTAGCAAAAAATTGAATATCATCTATCAGTAATAAATCCAGCGAATGGTATTGGCGCTTAAATTCATCAAAAGCTTTATGTTCATAAGCTTTTACCACATCAGATACATAGCGCTCGGCATGCAAATAACGAATTTTTGCGTCCGGATTCTCTTGTTTTAATTTATTACCAATGGCTTGCAATAGGTGCGTTTTACCTAAACCTACACCACCATATATAAATAAGGGGTTATAAGCGCTGCCAGGGTTCTCGGCTACTTGAATAGCAGCAGCACGCGCTAACTGGTTGGCGCGACCAGTCACGTAATTATCAAAGTTAAATGCGTTATTTAAACCAGAAACAGCTTTAGCCACATCATTGTTTTTTTTCTGTGGGACTTTTTTGATAGAGCCAGCTTGAATAATTACCGATTCAAGTGAATTTATTTTCGTGCTATTTTCGTTCTCGGTATCATTGTTTGTTGTTTTACCATGACTGCTATTATTTTTTGAATCAGTATCTGTATTATTATTTGCATCACCATTGGCGATAATGAAGTCAATTTGAATGTTTGATAGATCTAACTCATGTGCAAATTGCTCAATTTTTTTAAGAAAACGTTCTTTCACCCATTGCATTACAAAACGGTTAGGCGCGACTATATGCACTGTACTACCTTCTATTTCTGCATAGAGAGGTTTAATCCAGGTTTTGAATTGCTGTGTAGAGAGCTCTTGTTCTAAACGACTGAGACAAGTAGGCCAGAAATTTTCCATCAACTATAAATTTATCCAAATGATGATTAAGCTAACAATTATAAGAGGCGTTCTTAAGCTGGTGTAACAACAAATTAACAGCCACGTAGTTTTTGTAACTATTTGTTTTTATTTTAAATAATGATAGTTTAAAGCTGAATTTTAAGCTAACATTGCGTTGCAAACTAGTTAGCATGACACCGTATTATTTGTTATGTATCAAGCAGAACATTTTAGCTGGTTTAACTAAACTTATCCACAGGCATTTACTAAGTTTACAAAACTAAATAATCATTGACAAAATAGGCGCTTATCGTGTCTAATAGCGCCCTTTATAGCATTTTGCCTCGCTGGAGTATTACATGAAACGTACATATCAACCTTCTAAAACACGTCGCGCCCGTACTCATGGCTTTTTAGTTCGTATGGCGACCAAAGGTGGTCGTGCTGTTATTGCAGCGCGTCGCGCTAAAGGTCGTAAACGTCTAGGTTTGTAATTGTAAGGCCGTTAGGGCTTTAATAATACAATTGCAACATTATCCACATTAAGTTTTAATGGCAGTAACTTTTAATTACAGTGCTACTTAATTGCAGCAGTTTTTAATTATAATACAACGGATAATAGTGCAAAAGTTCAGGCTAATTAAACAAGCCAAGATGATTAAAACGGATGATTTTTCATCCGTTTTTAATTTCCGCAAACGTATTTCTACGCCATATTTAGCCATGCACTATCAGCCGAATATGCAGTCACGTGCGCGCTTGGGTTTGGTAGTAGGTAAAAAAACTGCTAAATTAGCGGTGAGCAGAAATTACATGCGGCGTGTGTTGCGTGAATTTTTTAGACTAAAGCAACACGAAATTTGCCATGTCGATTTAATTATACGGGTGCAAAAAAAGTTTAGTAAAGGTGATTTTGTTCAAATTAAACAAGAGTTTGATATGTTAATTACTAAATTAAATCAAAGAGTTAGTGCTAGTTCACCTAATTTAAGTGTGCAATCTGGCATAACCGAAACGCCGTCATTTACGGAAAGTAAATAATGAATGTAGCGGCACGTCTGCTAATGTGGTTGATTAAAGCTTACCAAGTATTGTTGAGTCCATTTTTCGGCCAGCAATGTCGTTTTTACCCTACCTGCTCGCAATATGCGCTAGAAACAATCAATAAACATGGCGCAATAATCGGCAGTTATTATACGGTTCGCCGCTTACTGCGTTGCCACCCCTGGCACGATGGTGGGCATGACCCTATTCCGTAGTACTTTAAAAGTAGTGCATTAAAACTATAAATTTTTAAAAGATAAGCCAAAATCATGGATACAAAACGCCTAATTCTGTTTGTTATATTTTCGATGTCAATTTTAATGCTGTGGGAAGCTTGGCAGCGTGAGAGTGCACCAGCACCTGTAACACAGCAAGCCAGCCAGGCAGTGGATGGCAGTGTGCCAAATCAGGCTGCAAGTGCTGCTGTTACTAATTCTAATAGTGTTGTAGATGGCGAGTTTAAGTTGCTAGCTGGTCAACGCATCAGTGTGACTACAGACCTATATAAAGCTGATATTGAAACCACAGGCGGCGACTTACGCCGGTTAGAACTAATTAAACATCGCGCGTCTAACGACGATAAAGCTAATTTTGTTTTATTGGATGATGCCGCCAAGCCGATGACATATGTGGCGCAAACGGGTCTGATAGGCGCTAATT
>PHCL01000447.1 GCA_002842195.1 Betaproteobacteria bacterium HGW-Betaproteobacteria-20
CTATGTTTACGCCAATTATCAATTGCCCGGAAGTCGCCATTTTAGGCGTTTCACGCTCTAGCATGCAGCCTGTATATGATGCTAAAACAAAATCTTTTGAACCGCGCTTAATATTGCCACTGTCGCTCTCTTATGACCACCGCGTGGTAGATGGTGCCGACGGTGCACGCTTCACCAGCCACATGCGCATGATGTTGAGTGATGTAAGAAGATTGTTGCTCTAAACCCTGTTTTCATACATCAATCCCGCTTATCAGTGCTACTGGTACAGCGGGATTTTCATTTTTTGGTTGATGGATACGCAACGTATACCATCAGTTATTAATGATAAAATAGCTTTTTTATTTTTGATTTGACCGCTATGGCTATATCTCGATGCAATAAGTGCGGAGCGTTTGCAGAACATCAGCGTGAGCAAGTTGGAATTAAGCATGATTGTGTTCTATGTGGAACATCAACACTCGTATACGACACGGTCTTTTTCGTTAAAAAGCTTTCAGACATGTATTTTGCGCAACGAAAAGAGCTTAACGAACTTCGCCAGCCTTCTACAGACGCTGCGCAAGCCGTAGAAACTGCACAAATTGCATCAGAGAGACCCAGTGAAAGCTTCGATATTCATAACTCAGACTTGCTGAGTTCAGACGCGCAGCATGCGCCAATCATTGCATGGTTTAAAACAAAAAACATCACCGCTACAGTTAATATTGATGCGGTTGATACGACAGGCTTTTTTGATGAGGCTGCCGTCGCCATGGGTTCTGATTACGAACTGCTTGGTGAGGTTTGTGAACGGATTCGTTACGCACAGCAAAAAGAATACAACAATGCCTCAATACATCTTGGAAAAAAATCGAAGAAAGACGCCAGCGCATTAGAGGCCTTTATTAAAAATCTATACGACCATTCGCTAGTCGCTCGTATTTTCAGTAATAAGGATGAAAAGAGTATTCGAGTAGTTTTGCAAAATGCGCCTAGTGTCCGACGCTTTTTTTCGGGAGATTGGCTTGAATGGTATGCGCTAATGATAGGCTTAAGGATATGCCAAGAGCGTAAGG
>PHCL01000448.1 GCA_002842195.1 Betaproteobacteria bacterium HGW-Betaproteobacteria-20
CGTAGCGTATCTTTTTTAAGGTCATCTAAGCTCATGAGGTCGTAGGCGCTGATCATTATTACCAGTGCCTGCTCTACATCGGGTGATTGCGGATAGAATTCCAGCACGAATTTGCAGCGGTTAATGGCAGCCACATAAGCTTGGCGCTTCATGTAGTAGCGTGCGATGTCTAGTTCATGTGCAGATAAATTGTTGGATAAATAGACCATGCGCTGCGTAGCATCTTTTGCATAGCGGCTATTGGGATAACGGGTGACGAGATCTTTGAATGTGACAAAAGAATCACGTAATGAGCGAGCGTCACGGTCACTGATTTCTTGTTTAGTGAGTTTTTCAAGTATGCCCCGCTCGGTAAAAACAGCCAGGCCTTTTAAATAATATGCGTAATCAACATTCGGGTGATTAGGCCGCAGTTTGATGAAACGGTCGGCGGCAGCAACCGCTAATACCGGGTCTTGTTTTTTATAATGTGCGTAGGCAGTTTCAAGCTGTGCCTGGGCAGCAAAGCGGCCATTGGGATAGCGGGATTCCAGTTTTCCAAAAAACTTGATGGCTTTGTCATAGTCTTTGTCGCGCATAAAGGCAGAGCCTTGTTCATAAATGCGCTCAGCGGTCATGCCCTTGGTTTCGTCGATTTCAGTGGGGTCGCCAAAAATTGCGCAGCCATTGAGAAACAAGGTAAACATTAAAATTAAGATATACTTCATGCAAAAATCACCTTTAAGAATTAACGATAATTATAACCGATGACAGACACTACTCAACAATCTATAAGCAATGACCTTACACTTACCATTCCTCACGATTTGGGTGGTTTACGCCTGGATGTTGCCTTGCAACGCATGTTGCCGGAACATTCACGTTCACGCTTGCAGGCCTGGATTAAAGAAGGTTTAGTCACAGTGAATGAGGAAGCCAGCACGGCTAAAACCAAAGTATGGGGCGGCGAGCAAGTGCTGGTGCAGGTGCAGACCAAACCTGAACATCACGCATTTACGGCAGAAGATATTCCGTTAGATATCGTTTTTGAAGATGATCATATTTTAGTGATTAACAA